>CACXDP010000038.1 GCA_902766445.1 uncultured Coriobacteriaceae bacterium | reverse complement strand
TTTGACGTTCGTGTGGCCCGTTTTCCATGGCTTTGACGTTGCTGAGGATTTTTACCTCCAGATTGACGTTCGTGTGGCGGTTTTTGCCACGCCGACGTCAATCTCGGGGAAAGACGCCACGCCAACGTCAATCCCACGGAACCCGCCCCACGCCGACGTCAATCTCGGGGAAAGACGCCACGCCGACGTCAATCCCACGGAACCCGCCCCACGCCGACGCAAATCTCAAGGAATGCCGCCACACAGACGCAAATCCCGCGGAAACCGCCCCACGCCAACGCAAAACCCGAGGAACCCGCCCCACACCAACGTCGATCCCGCGGAAACCGCCCCACGCCAACGCTAGCCCCCACCAGCGAACCGGTGACGCCGATAGCATATCCTCCGCCCACCGCTTCAGCCGACCCTTTTTCACGCCAACGCATCCGACGAAGGATGTAAGCTTTACGCTTAGATAGCGAACAAACGTTGAGAGCGAGCCTACCGAGACGCGCTACATACAGGGAGGAACGATGCCACAGTACGAGGACACAACAAAGAATATCAAGGACTTCGAAAGTGCTTCTTTTGGCGAGGAAATGAGAAGGCCGGCAAAGACACGCCCCAACGTCGTTACGTTCTATTCGACGGGTAAGCCATACGGCTTCCTCAGCAACTGGTATCCTTCGCCATTCGAGTTCTGCGGCCACGCGTTTCCGACGGCCGAGCACTGGATGATGTGGCAGAAGGCGCAGCTTTTCGGAGACCAAAGAAAGGCGGCCGCGATACTGCGTGCCACCGACCTCAACGAAGTAAAGGGCCTCGGGAGGCAGGTAGAGCCGTACGTCGAGGCGGCGTGGGAAGAGGTGCGCCTTCCCGTCATGCGCGTGGGCCTGCGCCAGAAGTTCCTGCAAAACGAGCGACTCCTCAAAGACCTTCTTTCCACGGGAATGGCGGCAATCGCCGAGGCTGCGCCGAACGACCGCATCTGGGGCATTGGAATCGGCAAGGACGATCCAAGGGCGAACGACCCCGGCCAGTGGCGCGGGCGCAACCTGCTCGGCAGGGTGCTCATGGAAGTGAGGTCGGACCTTCGCTCAATCGGCACGGTGAGTGGGCGTGCCAGCTGGTCGTATGAGGACCTGAGCCGCTCCCAATTCTGGAACATGAGCCTTCTCGAGCTTGCGCGCGTGCCCTCCACTCGTCCCGCGGCGCTCATGTACGCGACGTTCGTGGCACAGGCAATTCCGCGCTTCCGCGATGCCCATGACGTTCTGCGCGAAGTCCGCGCGACGATAGGCGACATAGATGAGTCCATGCGTCTAAACATGAGTGGCGGATTGCCTGTCGCCGGTTGGCTCGAGCTCTTGGACGAGCTTGCCGTGTGCGTTCAGCTTGAAAACATCGTGACGAGACCAGGGAAACAAGCAACGGACACGGAGGACTCGGTAGCCACTTTTCCGAGAATAAGCTCGGACGTAGTTGGCCCCGACGCGTCCGTGGAAGACAGGTACTGGGCCAAGCGTCATCGTCGCGAAGGTGGCGGGCGGCCTGCGCCCACGAGGTTCTTTGACGCCGATGACCTTGCGTTCCTCACCGAGGCGGCGGAGAACGTCGATACTGATAGGGGAGAGGCGATGTCTCCCGAACAGGAGGATGTCGCGCAGCTTGCCTCGCTCGTCTTGGCATGCGACTTCGACACCTTCGGGTCCTCGTTGGAGGACGGTGCGGCGCTCGACCGCAGGTGCCGCGACGACGAGGACTACCGCCGCGTCGTCATGCTCGGCCTCGAGTTTGGCGTGGCGTGCGCCCACGGCGGTTGCGCCAACTACCTCGGTGCCCTGTACTACATGGGCAACGTCGTTCGACAGGACTACGGTCGCGCCAAGGAGCTCTACGAGGTGGCAGACGAGCTGGGCAACATGCAGGCGACCGTGAACCTTGGCTACATATATGAGTATGGGCGTTGCGGTGCCCCCGACTACGACGCCGCGTACAGGCAGTACGCGAAGGCGGCGGCCCTGTCCGGCCACTACGAGGCCCTGTACAAGCTCGGCGACATGTACGCGAGGGGGCACGGTGCAAAACGCGACCTGCGCACCGCGCTCTCCCTTTACAATCGGAGCCTTGGCGAGGCAGAGGGTATTGCAAGTAAGTGCCAGCCCGCGTTTCGCATCGCGGAGCTCGTTTCCGACCCGGAAGGGGCCAAACAGGGAATGCCCTACGACCCCATGGGCGCACTTGGGCTCTACCAGCTCGCCGAAAGGGGCCTGCGCGTGGAAGTGGCGCACGGTCAGGTACACTACATGCGTCGGTTGCGGGAGGCGATCGACGGCCAAGACCGCATGCGAAAAGTACTTGACGACCCGGATTTCTGGAATCCGCATCGGGAAGACAAGCACAGCGCGACCAACGTCTCCGACAATGGTGCCAGCGGAAGCGAAGAGAAAGGCGAGAACATGACAGATGTGAACAAGAAGGCCACTAAGCTTGCCGACGCTGTGTGGGGAGCTGCCGTAGGCGACGCGCTTGGCGTGCCCTATGAGTTCAAGAACAGGGACTCCTTCGAGTGCAAGGGCATGGTGGGCCACGGGACCCACAACCAGCCTGCCGGAACCTGGAGCGACGACACGGCGCTCATGCTTGCGACATGTGACAGCATACGCGTGGTCGGACGCGTTGACGCCGGCGACTTGCTCGCACGATTTAGGCGCTGGTACAACGACGGAGAATACACGCCGGACGGAGTCGTGTTCGATGTTGGCATCGCCACGAGCCAGGCGCTGCAGACGGGCAAGGGCCTCGACGGCGAGTGGGACAACGGCAACGGCTCGCTCATGCGCATAGCACCTCTTGCCTTCTGTGGGGCGAGCGACGAAGAGGTGCGCGCCGCTTCGGCGGTCACGCATGCGCACAAGACGTCGACCGAGGCATGCGTTGAGTTCGTCCACCTGCTGAGGGATGCGGTGGCGGACCCCGAAGGCACCCGCGAGAGGCTGCGCTCGGAGCTTAAGGGCGTGCCACGTGACGAGGTCAGCTCCGGCGGATACGTGCTCGACACGCTCCATGCCGCCAAGTGGTGCTTCGCGAACACCGACAATTACCGCGACTGCGTGCTCGCTGCCGTCAATCTTGGCAGGGACACCGACACAACCGCCTGCGTGGCGGGCGCTCTTGCCGGTGCCGCCTACGGCATCGACGCCATTCCGCAGGAGTGGCTGGAAGCCATGCGCGGGCGCGAGGTCCTCGAGGCAACTCTGTTCTGAGGACTGGGGTGACAGGAGTGGGACAGTCCCCCCTGTCACCCCCGTCACGCCCTAACGGAACCACTTGTCGGCGAGGGTGGGGTGCTCATAGCCCCAGTCCTCATCGGCCGTCGTGGTGTAGATGAAGTCGTTCTTTTCGAGCACCTTTGCGGAGGCGCGGTTCTCGACCATGGTGCTGGCCGTGATGAGCTCGATATCCGTCTCGTCGTAGAGGTAGGCGATCATGAGCGCGACGGCTTCGGACGCTATGCCCTGCCCCCAGAAACGCTCGAGCAGGCGGTATCCCATGCTGATCTTGTGCGCGTCGTCGCGGAAGCCGTAGAACTCCGCCAGCCCGCAGAAGCGCATGCCCTCCTTGAGGAAGACACCCATGATGATCGATTCCTTGCGCTCAAAAAGCCCCTTGTACATCTGGTCGATGGCCTCGTGCGCGTCCTCGAACTGCTGCTCAAACAAATACGTCGGCAGGTAGCGATACACGGCCTCGCTGTGGCAAAGCTCGTCGAGCGACGGCGCGTCCTCGTCTTCGAGCCGCTTGAGCACGAGTCGCGCGGTCTCGAGGTGCGGCACCTCCGAAAAGAGCTTCTTTCTCTGCATACCCGA
>CACXDP010000037.1 GCA_902766445.1 uncultured Coriobacteriaceae bacterium | reverse complement strand
TGCCGAGAGCGGCTGCTGAACATGCAGGACGCGGCCATTGACCGGCGCGTCTGCGGGCAGAGTCTGGTCCCGTACGTCCCCAGCATCGATCGGGACGACGAGAGCGGCGTCGGCGGGACCGGTTCGCAGTCCACGCACTACGCGCTCCTCAGGCGCATCTTCTCCCACGTGGACCTCACGGCCTCCGACTCCTTCATGGACGTCGGCTGCGGGAAGGGGCGCGTGCTGGCGTTCCTGGTGAGGAAGGGGTGCCCCTGCCAGCTCCACGGCATCGAGCACAACGAGGAGGTCGGCCGCATCGCCCAGGAGTGGGCGGAGCGCTACGACCGGGTCAATGTGATTATCGGCGACGCGCTCGAGCACGACTACAACCCGTACACGGTCCTGTCATCCGCGCGCTCGTTCCTGCCAAAGACGTTCTGCGCCTTCGTGGAGCATCTGGAGCGGACGCTGACGCACCCCGTCCGCCTGGTGTTCTGGTACGGGCAGGAACACTACTGCGCCGACTTGGAGAGCCGCCCCGGCTGGGAGATGCTGCTGAGGGAGAAACCCCGCCAGGTTCTCGGGATGTGGGTCGGGCACAGCTATTCGATTTGGTCCTTCGACCCTGGCAAGCGCTTGTTGTCGAGCGCCTCGGAGGAGGCATGATGCAGTGCGTCTCCCTCACCATCGAGCAGTGGATGGCCCTGCGAGAGGGTGGCGCTCCGGTGCCGCCGATTTGGTTCACCGTGGTGGGCGGCAGCATGCGCCCGCTGATTCGTAAGGGCCGCGACAAGGTGATGCTGGTAAGCGTGGAGCCTGAGGATGTCAAGGTCGGTGATATCGTGCTGTTCCCGGGACACTATCGGGGCGGCGACTACTGCCTCCACCGGGTGTGGAAGCTCGACGGAGACAGGGTGCAGACCTTCGGCGACGGCAACACGAGGCCGGACGGCTGGTTCCCGCGCACGCACATCCTCGGCAAAGCGCAGCTCATCAGGCGCGGCAGGCAGACCATCGACTGCGATGACCCGAGGTGGCGGCGCCGAGCCGCGCGATGGTGTGCCCTCTGGCGCATCCGCCCGCTTCTCTTGCTGCCCCATCGCGCGACGGACAAGATCGGTCGGATTGCGAGCCTCCGGGCTTCTGCGACGAACGAGCTGTAAGCTGTAGGTACAACGGAAGGTCGGTATTTCATGAAGGCACAGAGCTGGGAATGGCTAAATGTGGACGCGGTGGACATGATCTACCTCGTTGCCTGTGCGGTTAACGGGGTAGCGCCCGAAGCGGAGCTGGTGGCGGAGATGGACCTGGACGCGGTGTACCAGCTGGCGCGGCGTCACATGCTGGCCGCGACCGTGGCGCCGGCGCTGGAGGCGGCGGGCACGAACGACGAGCGCTTCTCCAAGGCGCTCCGGCACTCTGCGCTCAAGAACGCCACCATGGATGCGGAGATGGACGTCCTCTTCGCCGAGTTGGACGCGGCCGGGATCTGGCACATGCCGCTCAAGGGCGTGGTGCTGCAGCACCTGTACCCCTCCTACGGCATGAGGCAGATGTCCGACCACGACATCCTATTCGATGCCGAACGTGCCGACGACGTACGTGCCATCATGGAGGAGCTGGGCTTCACCACGGAGAAGTTCGCAAAGGGCTGCCACGACGTTTACCACAAAAAGCCCGTGTGTAACTTCGAGATGCACCGGGCGCTCTTCGGACCCGCCTCCGACGAGAGCGTGCGCGAGTACTACCAGAACGTGCGCGATCGACTGCTCGGTGACGGTTACGAAAAGCGTCTCGGCCCGGAGGACTTCTACCTGTACGTGACCGCTCACGAGCACAAGCACTACGTGGGCGGCGGCACGGGGCTGCGCTCGCTGCTGGACACCTATGTGTACCTGCGCTCGACCGAGCTCGACATGGGCTACGTGGCCACGGAGGCGCAAAAGATGGGTTTGGCGGGGTTCGAGGAGGCCAACCGCACGCTGGCGCAGCACCTCTTCTCCGGGCGGGAGCTCACGGAGGCCGACGAGGAGATGCTGGGCTACGTCATGTCATCCGGTGTCTACGGTACGACCCTTCACCGTGTGGAGAATGCGATGGCGAGGAGTGGCCACGGGAGGCTCCGTTACGTGATCAGCCGCTTCCTCGTGCCGGTGAGCAAGAAGGACAAGAACTACGAGGTCATGGCGGGTGTGTACCCCTTCTTCTATGAGCACAAGTGGCTGCTCCCGCTACTGCCCTTCTACCGGACGCTGCGCGGCATAAAGAACGGCAAGCTCAAGGCGGAGGCGCGGGCGGTAAGGGACGCGAAGCGATAGCCGTGCGGCTCATCGATGGTGTGTCGCGTGGCGACGTTCTGGCCGCGTTGCGCGAGTTGTATTTTCCGCAACACGCGGCGGAGGCCTAGAAGAAGCTCTTGAGCAGTGCATCCTCATCGATATGCGCCACCTCGGCAGCGTTGCGCGCTTTGAGGTCGTCTGGGAGTTGCGGGTGTCCCTTTCTAAGGAGCGCCATTACCACATCTTCCGACCCATTGGGGTGTCGGGGTCGCACGGAGCGCGAAGACGGCAGAAGTGCCTGGCACCACCGTGCCCCTGTCATCCTGTGACGCATCTCTGTAAATGGACCACGCGTATGAGGGTTATGCGGACGGTCCCGTTCTCAGCTGGGCAGACGCGGATGCGCTTGCGAGGTTTATCGCTAACGTCTGGATGGTTCATCCGTTCCGAGAGGGCAACACGAGGACCATCGCCGTCTTCTTGGCGCTGTACCTGCGATGGATGGGTTTCGACGTGGGCAACGAGCCGTTCGAGAAGCACGCGTCGTTCTTTCGCGGCACGCTCGTGAGGGCATGCTACCAGAACCGCTCGATAGGCGTGGGTCTGGACGTGACCCACCTGGTCTCGTTCCTGTCCAAGCTCGTGGAGGACCCTCGTGTCGAGCTCGATTACGACGCCCTTTGGTGCGTGCCGCTTTTCGAGCATCCGGACTGCGTGAGAAACGTCTCGCTGGTCGATGCCCATCCCGTCCAAGAGCGACTTCTGAGTGAGGGCCCTGCGCAAGAGGTCTTGCGCAGGGCCACGACGACGGGTTGACCACACTCTCGTCTCGAGGTTATGGGGCATCGCAAGCGGTCACCTTCCCCCTCGTGCTGGCGGCTCTGTCCCGGCTCTGATCAAGTGCGGGGGCATCGCGGGGCAGTCCTTGCCACCTTGGCTTTACGTAAATAATCGTATCGGTGCGTGGTATGATTGAAACGGTTTTAAGTTTGCTTTACGGACGTAAGGGGGAATCATGGGCAAGCGGAGAGAAGCTGCGAGGAGGGCATTGTCGCTCTTCTTGGCGGTGGCAATGGTGTGGGGCGGCATTCCGACCTACGCGCTGGCGGATGACGGAGCGTCAGCCATCGAGTCCGAAAGGTCTTTGGACGACGTGAGCGTGGACGCCTCGACCGTCGAAGACACCGCAGGGTTGAATCTGAATGACGGCGAGGCCATCGTCGTGGAATCTCATGAAGATGCGGTCGAGGACATCGCGGAGTCCTCGCAGGGGAGTGCGGTTGAGGTGGAATCCACCGCGAACGCCACGGGGGACACCGCGTCAATGGAGTCTGACTCGACCATCGCCGAAGAAGGTGACGTCGCGAGCCTCTCGGTCCAATCGATAGAGGTTCAGCCGGTGGAGGACGAGCAGAACGAGACCGACAAGGCATTAAAGGTCGACACGACCAAGAAAACTCAGACCTCAAGCAAGTCCACTGGCCTCACGGCGCAGGCCACCACGAGCGTGGCGAGCGCGACAGTCAAGGGCATCGGCTCGACCTATACATACACGGGAAAGCAGAGGAAACCCAAGCCGACGAGCGTTACTCTCAACGGCAAGGCGCTCGTGGAGGGCACCGACTACAGCTGTACTTGGGGCGCGAACGTATGGGGTACGGGTTCGGTCACCATTCATGGCAAGGGCAAGTACACCGATACGAAGAAGGTCACCTTTCGGGTCGCGAAGCCTGTCTCGAAACTCAGCGTCGGCACGGTTCCGAACCGGACCTACACCGGAACCGCTCGCACGCCTAGGCCGGTCGTAAAGGACGGCTCCACCACGCTCACGCTGAACACCGACTACACGCTCTCCTACGCGAACAACAAGTCCGTCGGCACGGCGACGGTCACCATCAAGGGCAAGGGCAAGTATTACGGTACGCGCGAGGCTACGTTCAAGGTTCTCAAGGCTCGCAACACGCTCACCGCGAAGGGTTCGACCAAGAAGCTCAGCGCCTCAACCCTCTCGAGCGCATCAAAGACGCTCTCTGGCTGCATCACCGTCTCGGATGCCCAGGGCGACGTCACCTATTCGAAGAAGTCTGGCGACGCATGCCTCACGGTGAACTCCACGACCGGCAAGGTCACGGTGAAGAAGGGCACCAAGGCGGGCAGCTACTCCATTGTGGTGGCCGTGCGCGCGGACGGCACCCGCAACTACAAGGCCATGATCAAGAACATAACGGTCAAGGTGACGGTCGAGAAGGCCCTCAAGGCTAACCCGATCAAGGTCACGGGCGGTGCTGAGCTCGTCATGACGTCCAGCTTGGCATCAGCGTCCGCCACGGTGAGCGTGCTTAGCGTGAGCGGCGCCCAGGGCAAAGTCACGTACAAAAAGGCCTCCGGGGCATCCTGCCTCTCGGTCAACGCCTCGACCGGCAAGGTGACCGTTGCGAAGGGCACCGCCGCCGGGAGCTACGACCTTGAGGTGAAGGTCACCGCTGCGGGTAACTCGACGTACAAGTCCGCGACCAAGACGGTGAGCTGCAAGGTGGTCGTGACGGACGCGCAGATTGAGGAGGCGTCCGTGCTCGATACTGCTCACATCGAGAGCGTGACGGACGACGATGGCCAGGGCCGGGCCGAATGGGAGCTGGGGACAACCGGTACCCTCGTCGTGTCCGAGTCGGACTTGTTCGGCGAGAGCAAGGTGTACTCGAATGTGCTCTACTGCGGATATGGTTCTTCCTCATGGTACGTGTTTAACCAGGGCTCCAGAACCGTGGACGGTCCATACCTCTATAAGAAATCTGGCTCGTCTAGGTTGAGCTTGGTCAACAACGGAACGAGGGTTAAGGTGCTTGGCGGGACTCGTCCGGGTACATATCAAATGGAGGTCGGCGTCGGTTGGGTTGGCTATGCTGGCACCTTATATGAGGACGACAGCATCACCGTCATCGTCATAGTCGACAACTGGCTCAGGTCGCGATATGAGGTCGAACCCAACGAGCCTTGGAGCGCGGACGGTCCCAACGGCGCCCCGATTAACAAGTACATCCGCGGCACGGTCGGTGGCTACGACGAAGAAGATGCGTTCGTGTTTAACATTACGACCGCCGGCAATTATAAGCTCTACCTCACGAGCGACTCCGTGGCTGCGGCAGGCGGCATAACCGCCCAGCTCAACTTCCCCGCGACGCACCCCACCTCGCCAAACGGCCTTGTATATACCTTCGTGGACTGCCGCCGTATCGAAGAGAACAGCGTAAGTGCCTATCTGACGCCCGGGACCTACGAGTTGGACATCATACCGAACGGAGCGCCAGCTGGCTGTATGTATACGGCCATGCTTTGGCAGTCGTAGTTGTGCCGATGGGGCCGCTTCCCTGCTGTACGGTGTCTTGCGGGGAAGCGGCCCTTCGGTACGTTGTGCGTCCTGTGGGAAAGCTGGGACGTGCCAGTAACGCAAAAATTCTCGTGGGCAAACGGTAGAGAGAGCTCGCCAGCCACGAGTGTCATCGTGCCTGACGCGGCAACCGTGGACACGGAGAGTGACGTCCTGGTTACGGACGTATCCGAGGAGCCGACGGATGGATCCGCACACACCCAGGAACAAGAGAACTCGCATGAACAGTCCGAGGATGTCCTCGAGGTGGTGGGCGAGTCCGCCGAGGTAGAATCCGAGGGGGATATCATCGGGGAAGACTCAGACGGCGAGATCGTGCCTGACGCTGGGGGAGACAAGCTGCGCGTAAGCAATGCCGCCACCACCGCCAAGAAGGACAACGTCATGAAGGTCACGACGCAGCAGCAGGATGTGAGCTATGATGCGCTGAAGCAGCGCGATGGCTACGCCACACCCATCACGGTGACCAACAACAAGGGCAAGGTGACGTACACGCGCGAGGCAAACGGATCCGACTCGTGCCTCACCATCGCCGATTCGAGCACGGGTCAGGTCAAGGTGGCGAAGGGCACCAAGCCGGGTTCGTACAAGATCAAGGTTAAGGTCCACGACCCCGGCAACGCCACATACAAGCCTGGGGACAAGACCGTCATTGCGAACGTGCGCGTCATGGCGGACAACCCCATAGTGGTCAAGGCCTCGACGAAGTACGTGAAGTACGCGACGGTCAAGTCAAAGAGCGTGACGGTGGCCCCCATCACAGTGACCAAGGCCCTCAACCCAAACGAGGTATCCTACTCCTCGGGTTCGTTGCCCTCATGCCTCAAGCTCAACGAGAAGACCGGCAAGATCACGGTAAAGAAGGGTACGAAGAAGGGCACGTACGAGGCAACGGTCATGGTCATGGCCTCCGGTGATGCCACACACTTCCTTGGAATCAGATACGCCATGTTCAAGGTTATCGTCAGCTCTCCCACCAAGGATAACCCCACGACGCTCACATGCTCGAAGAAGACCGTGAAGTACGCTGTGGTAAAGACCGAGGACGTCGTAGTAAAGCCGTTTGTCGTGAGCAACAAGAAAGGCACTCTGACTTACACGCGTGTCGCCAGCGCCTCGCACTCTGCCCTTCTGCTCAACAGCAAGAACGGCCAGGTGACGGTAAAGAAGGGCACCAAAGTGGGCACGTACAAGATGAAGGTGCACGTTGTCTCGGCTGGCAACGCTACCTACAAGACAAAGTCGTGGGACAAGACCGTCAAGGTGCAGGTCACCGGCAGACAGGACGAGAAGGAGCCGAACTACTCTAAGGACAAAGCCAACACGTGGGTCTACGGAAATACCCTGTATGGGAGGGTGAAGGACTCTTGGGATCTTGGCGGTGACGAAGACTATTTCAAAGTAAACGTGCCAAAGGATGGTTGGTATAGGCTTTCCTTTACGATAGATGGCAATGCGAAGGGATTGACAGCGCATTGTTGGATTCCTGGTGACGCTACAATTGACGGCAAAATCAAGGGCACGTTTACACAGGACTACTATCTCACTGCTGGGAAGCATGTCGTAAATGTCTACCTGACTGAGGCTGGCACTGTCACCTACCACCTCAACCTCAGGAAAATCAGCTAAGGCCGGGAGAAACAGCTTCAGAAGATTTGTCCCAACAAAGGGAAAGGAGACAACGATGAGAAAGGCAACAAGAACAACGATTGCGCTCGCCCTGAGTGCCCTCCTGGCGCTCGCTGGCCTGCCCGCGCAGGCATTGGCCGAGGCCGTAGAGGAGGTCGGTGCCATCGAGGTGGTGGCCGAGACTTCGGGGCAGGATGGCGCGGTGCCGGACGTCCAGGCGGAGGAACCGGCTATTGAGGAACCCGTTCTCGAGGAGGGGCTGACGTCCACTGAGGAGCCGACATCGGAGGAGCCAGTTGCCGAGGTGCCGGGAGGCGAGATTCCGGCAGAGGAAGTGCCTGCGGCCGAGGAGCCGGCAATCGGGTCCGCCGATGGCATCGGTGCCGAGGATTCCGCAGGCCTTGCCGCCAACGACGCGGGGCAGATGGCGGACGACTTGCTCAAGCTTGGCACGCAAGGAAGCAACGACGTGATCGTGACCTTCTCGTATGACGCCAATCATGACGAGAGCTACAGGCTGCTAGGACTCGTGAACCAGGCTCGTGCTCAGGTGGGACGCGGTAGCTTGGTGTGGGACGCGGACCTCGAGAACTACGCGCTTCTTCGTGCCGCTGAGCTGGTGCTGCATTACGACCACACGCGTCCAAATGGAGACGATTGCCTGTCGGGAGTGCCGGGATGGACTACCGGCGCCGTGTGCGAAAATATTTACCGTGCCTCGTCGGAGGTCGGCGCTTCGGAATGCAATACGAGTTGGACCAATAGCTCGGGCCATTATCAAAACATGATTGCGACGGACGTGGGCAGCTTCGGTGCGGCAATCGTCTATTGCCAGGGGATGACCTATGCGGTAGAGGTCTTCCGCGGCGGCACGTCGAGCAAGCAGTACCGTGCCAATACCGGCTCGCGCGTCTCTCATCCCATACACACATGGAGCACGTGGGTCAGCCGGCAATACTATCGCATGTCTGTCTATCCCTCGAGCATGACGCTGACGCCCGGGCAGTCCCAGGACGCCTACCTCCTCGTGGGAGAGGGCGGGGCGGACTGGCCTTCCAACGCCATCGTTTGGAGCAGCTCGAACACCTCTGTGGCCACCGTTGCGACGGGGACTGGCGCACTGACCGTCACGGGCAAGAATCCAGGCACCGCGACCATCACGGGCACGCATACCGCAATCGGATACTCGGTGTACCTTACCGTGACGGTGAGGAACATAGAGCCCACGAGCGTCTCGCTCAATCGTAGCTCGCTTTCGCTGTATCCGGGGGATGGAGCCAGTCTTTCGGGCACCGTATACCCCACCAACGCCACGAACAAGACGCTCACGTGGTCCAGCTCGAACACCTCGGTGGCCACCGTCTCGTCCTCCGGCTACGTGACGGCAAAGGCCCCAGGCTCCGCCACCATCACCGCCCGCACCACGAACGGCAAGACGGCGACCTGCTACGTCACCGTCAACCGCATAAGCATCTCGGGTGCCACGATGGCCGCCGTGAACGACACGGCCTACACGGGATCGGCCATCAAACCCGAGCCCAAGGTGACCCTCAACGGCAAAGCGCTCACCAAAGGTTCGGACTTCACCTACTCGTACAAGAACAACACCGCCGTGGGTACGGCCACCGTCACCGTGACCGGCACAGGCAACTACACGGGCAGCGTGTCGCGGAGTTTCGAGATATACCTTACGAAGGACGTTCCCGTGAGCGTGATGTGGAACGACGCGAATAACTACTGGGGCGTGAGGCCGAGCTTCGTGCGCGTGATGTACGACTCCGAGGGAAAGAACGCTCGCGGAGAGAAATTCAGTGTGTCGAGCAACTATTCGGTTTCGTTCAAAGACGGCTGGAAGCAGACCTTCACAGGCGTGCGCACGCCGTCCGCAGATGGAACCGGCCTGACCTTCGTCGTGGAGGCGGGGTCCGTCGATGGCTATACAAGCACCGTGAGCGGCAGCTTCGCCAAGGGCTACACCGTAACTTACACGACCACGCAAAAAATCGATATCTCCGCCGGCATGGGTTCGGGCGTCACGAACAGGACCTACACGGGTAAGGCGCAGACGCAGAGTCCGTCCGTCACCCTCAATGGCGTTACCCTCAAGTCTGGTACGGACTTTAGCGTCTCGTACCAGGACAACGTGAATGCGGGGCTGGCGTCGGTGGTCTGCACGGGTAAGGGCATCTACACGTACGCAAAGATCATCTACTTCACCATCACGCCGGCGCAGATAAGCTCGGCCACGGCAACCAAGACAGCGGACCAGACTTATACCGGAAGTCCCCTCACGCCCAAGCCGACGCTCACCTTTAACGGTGCCACCCTCAAGGAGGGCACGGACTATACGCTGAGCTACGCGAACAACACCAACGTGGGCACCGCGACGTTCACCATAACGGGCAAGGGCAACTTCCAGGGCACGGCTACGCAGACCTTCAAGGTGGTCAAGGCGGCGAACGGTCTCGTCGCGAGTGCGCAGGAGACTACCCAGACCATAACGTACTCCCCCTCGGTGCAGGAGCTCCCGTCGAACGTCGTCGTGGAGGGCGCGCACGGAGCCGTGTCCTTCGAGAACGCCTCGGAAGGCGCTGCCGAGGCCTTTGAGGTGGACGAGGAGACGGGTGCCCTCACGCTGCCGAAGCCCACGAACGCCGGGACCTACGCGGTCGTCGTGCGGGTCAGCGCTGCCGGGGACAAGAACCACAAGGCCGCCGAGCAGGACGTTGCCTTCGAGGTCAAGGTTGCCAAGGCGGACAACCCCATGACGGCCAAGGCGACGAAGGCGAGCGTCGCCGTGACGTACGACCCCTCCGTGCCTACCATCACGGCGAAGAACGTCGGCACTAGTGGGAAAGTCGGCACGCTCTCCTACGCCAACGCCAGCACGACCGAGGCCACGAAGGGCTTCGAGGTCGACCCCTCGACCGGCGAGGTGACGCTGCCCAAGGCCACGAGGGCCGCCACCTACACGGTCAAGGTCAAGGTCACCGCCGCCGGCAACAAGAACTACAAGGCGGGGAGCAAGACCGTCTCCTACAAGATTGTCGTCAAGAAGGCCGCGAACCCCATCACGGCCATGCCCGTCACGCGCACCGCGAGCTTCGATACGCTCAAGACGAAAGCCGTCACGGTGTCGAAGCCCCTCACCGTCTCCGGCTCCATCGGCACGAAGACCTATGCCAGGGCCCAGAACTCCAACTACTTCACCGTCGACGAGGCGACCGGTAAGGTCACCATCAAGAAAGGCACGCCCAAGGGCACGTACACCCTCAAGGTGAAGGTGACGGCCGCCGGCGGCCCGAACTACGAGCCCGGATCCAAGACCGTCACCAGCAAGATCACCGTGAAGTAACGAGGGACACAAAGCCGCCGGAGCGGCCAACTGAGCGAGCCAACTGTGCCGCGCTGAGTTGGCTCGTCCAAGGTGGTACCAGGGACAAGGCCGCCGGAGGGGTTCGTCCCATGCAAGTGGGACGAACTCTACCGGCGGCTTTGTCCCTCGCATGTTACAGCGCGAATACACCCGAGCATACGGGATGCATCGGTCCGCGCGTTGTGCTACAATGTCTCCAACTCAACCCACGGAAGGGGCAGGCCATGGAGTTCGTTGACGTGGACAACCGACGCGACGTAGCCAATCGCATTCGTTCGCTGCGCGAGGACAACGACATCTCGATTGAGGAGATGGCCGAGGTTACGGGCCGCTCTGCCAAGGAGTATGCCGCGCGCGAGTCGGGCGAGATGGACCTCACCTTCACCTTCGTGTACAAGTGCGCTAAGCGTCTGGGTGTCGATGTCGTAGAGCTGCTTACGGGCGAGAGCCCGCGTCTGCGCCACTACGAGATCGTGCGCGCTGGCGAGGGTCTGCCCTTGGAGCGCAACACTGACTTTCATTATCTGCACAAGGCTCCGCATTTCCGCCACCGTCTGGGTGAGACCTTCCTCGTGGACGTGCCGTATCAGCCCGAGAGCCAGCACGAGCCAATTCACCTCTCCTATCACGAGGGACAGGAGATGGACTTCGTGCTCAAGGGGCATCTGCGCTTCCGCTTTGAGGATCACTTTGAGGAGGCCGGTCCTGGCGACACGCTCTATTACGACTCTGGTCGGGGCCACGGCATGATTGCCATCGGTGGCGAGGACGCGCAGATTCTGGCGGTTGTCTTCAATCCCAAAGACAAGTCGAGCAACGGCATCGAGATTATCTAGGCATCGCCCCCTTCTTGGGACGGTGCCGTTAAGCAACGACGTGCGCGCCGACATGGCGTGCGTTGCGGCCATGCATGCCGCGCGGCGTTTGTGCCGATGCTGATGTAGATAATCTCTGTGCAAAGGAAAAGAATCATCATGCGTTATTTGAGCGAGAACTACCTCTCTGAGAGTCGCGACCGCAACGGCGAGGTCGCGCATATCTCCCTGCACTATCCCCAGACCTTCAACTGGGCCTATGACGTGGTGGACGACATCGCTACGGTCGAGCCGGACCGCCCCGCTATGATATGGTGCAATCCGGAGGGGGAGGAGCACCGCTTCAGCTTCGGCGACATCAAGTATTGGTCCGACAAGTGCGCAAACTTCCTCGTCGCGCAGGGAATCCGCAAGGGTGACGCGGTGCTTGTCATCCTGCGTCGTCATTACCAGTTCTGGATAACGGCGGTCGCCCTGCACAAGATAGGCGCCCTGCTCGTTCCGGCGACCTTCATGCTGCGCGAGCACGACCTGCACTATCGTCTGGAGTCGGCGGGCATCAAGGCCATCATCTGCACTGACGCGGGTACCATCGCCGACGTGTGCGACGAGGTCGCTCCGCAATGCCCCGATCTGCAGATAAAGATACTGGTCGCGGCGGGTGGCGCCGGTCTCGCGGTGGACGAGGAGGGCTTTGACCCCGCGCCGCATCGCGCCCTCTCTGGGCCGGACGGTATCTGCGCCCTCTCGTGCGACCGTCCCGGTTGGGTGGATTACAACTCAGGCGTTCGCGCGGCGAGCGACTTCTGGGGCCGCATCTCCACGACGGTAGACGAGCCGATGATCATGTACTTCTCGAGCGGGACGTCTGGCAACCCAAAGATGGTCCTGCACGACTACACCTACGCTCTTGCGCACACCATCACGGCGAAGCTCTGGCACAACACCGTGGGCGATGGCGGCATACACTTCACAATCGCCGATACGGGTTGGGGCAAGGCCGTCTGGGGCAAGTTCTATGGGGCATGGACCCAGGAATCGTGCGTCTTTACCTATGACTTCGACCGCTTCCACGCACACGAGATTCTTTCGCACATCGATGACTATGGCATCACGACGCTGTGCTGTCCGCCTACGATGTACCGTCTGCTCATGCGTCACATGCAGCACGAGGAAAAGACCCAATACAAGCTCACGTCGCTCGTGTACTGCACGACGGCGGGCGAGGCGCTGAATCCCGACCTCTATGACTTCTGGAAAGAGCGGACTGGCCTCACCATCTACGAGGGCTTTGGTCAGACCGAGACGCCGCTTACGGTGGCGAACCTCAACGGCTCAAAGCCAAAGCCCGGCTCCATGGGAAAGATTGTCCCGCTCTACGATATCCGCATCCTGCGCTACGACCACACGGAGTGCGAGGACGGCGAGACGGGCGAGATATGCATCCGCTATGAGCCGGATCACAAGCCTGAGGGCATCATGATCGGTTACTACCGTGACCCGGAAAAGACCGCCGAGGCCATTCACGACGGTTGGTATCACACGGGTGACACGGCTTGGCGCGACGAGGATGACTACCTGTGGTATGTCGGGCGCAACGACGACGTCATCAAGAGTTCCGGGTATCGTATTGGTCCGTTCGAGATCGAGAGCGTTCTGCTCGCTCATCCCGCCGTGCGCGAGTGCGCCGTCACGGGCGTGCCTGACCCTGTGCGTGGCAAGGCGGTCAAGGCCACGATCGTCTTGCACTCCGCATACGAGGGAACGCCTGAGCTGACGAAGGAGCTGCAGAACTACGTCAAGCGCGAGACCGCTCCGTACAAGTACCCGCGCATCATCGATTACGTGGATGAGCTGCCAAAGACCGTCAACGGCAAGATTCGCCGTATCGCCATCCGCAAGAAGGACGAGGAGCTGGCCAACGTCCGCGACAAGCGCGATGGCCTGATCTAGGGGACGGACAAAGGGGGCGTTTGTCCCGCGCGCGGGACAAACGCCCCCATTTGTCCGCCTAGGCAAATGGCGCCGAGCACCGCAAGAAGGGGTGCAGACAGAGAGAGTGGATCACCCGTGTCGGGGAGCTTTGACGTTGACGACACTTGAAGTGTCGACGAGCCCGACAGGCGGTTGCTCGGCTGCGCTGGGGCTGACAGTGTCGACTGGGCCGACTCGACTCGCGGCTGCTCCGGCGCCGGCTGCTCCGGCACCGGCCGCTCGGGGATTGGCTGCTCCGACACGTCTCCCGGCTGCTCGAGCGTCTCGACAGGCTCCGAGGCGAACACCCAGCCGCCCACCTCGCTCTCGGAAGCGCCGATTACATAGAACTGGCCCCGGTAGGTCGTGCCGGCTATGTTGTAGATCTTCGTCACGCTCATCTGCTTGTCGGTCGGCTCAAACATCGTGTCGCCCCAGCTCGCCGTGTAGGTATCGGCGGTAACCACGCCAGCCTCGTCGGTCATGACCGGGCCGCTCGCGATGATGCCGCTCTTTGTGGGACCTGCCACCATTCTCATGTTTTGATTGGGCGATACGGATCCGTCGGCGCTTGCGGAGAGTCCCTGCTGTGCGTTGCTGGCTTCTTCATCGATGAGTGATCCCTCGTCGTTCAACGCCGTACAGGTCACCTTCCCGTCGACAAACGAAAGCTTGAAAAAACCCTCCAGGCGCGTGCCGCAAAACAGATAGCCATTCCCCTCTTCATCGTATGCGCTGGCAAACCAAGCGTCTATCAAACTGACGTCTTCGGGCAGCGCGACGGTCGAGACCGCAAACGATTCCGGATCGACCGTGCGCACGACATCGATGTCCGGCTCGTGGTTGTCGCCGTTCCTGAGCTCGCTCCCACCGGCCAAAAGGATTCCCTTTCCCGTGTTCACGAGCGTACTTCTGCGCTCAAAGCACTCGTCGTTATAGAGGTGGTATTCTGCCGTCTTCGAGTCCGGGTCAAAAAGGCCGAGGTACGTGTTGTTCTCCTGCAGTTGTCCCGCCACAAACAGAAGCTTTCCGTTCCACGCGCAGGCAGCGCCGGTGGGAGTGTAGCCACCTTCGTAAACCTGCTCCCACGCCTGCTCGTCGATGTCGTAGCGATAGATCGAACACTGCCCGTCATCAGTTTCCAGCAGGTAATACAAGCTGCCGCCAAGCCCGACAAGCGCGTGAGGAGTCGTCCCATAGAACGACTCGTCGAACTCGGACGACGTGACCGTGTAGTCTCCGGGATGCCCGGAAAGGGTGCGTCCGGGAAGTGGCAGGCGCTGGTAGAGCGAGGGTGGGGTATCGATGCGGAAGAACTGGTGACCTGACTTTCCAGCCCCCGTCGTCACCTCGACGAGCTTTTCGCCAGCCGAGAAGCCGCCGGGAAGCTGCGCGACAATCTGGGTGTCCGACAACGACGTGACCGTGAGACCTTGCCCCTCGATCGAAATCGAGCCCGGGCTGTCCCCAAAGAAGTATCCATCGATGGTCAGCGCACCCGCTTGGGTTGACGCCCCGTTCAGGACCGGATTGGTGTCCTGCGCAAGTGCCTTGTCCAGCCTAAAGATCCCGTCTGAAACACACAGGTCCACTGCATCGTCCACAGGCTTCACGCTGCCCACGATACGTGCCGCCCGCCTGGCCGCATCGTCGCCGGGAAAGGCAGCCGCGAGCACCGTCGCGCCACCGGCGACGGCGGGCGCGGCCATGGAGGTGCCCGTCTGGTAGTCATAGGGAATCGTGGCGCTCGTCAGCTTGACGTCGTCGATAAGGATCGTCGGGTTCGGAGTACCTTGCCACTCGAGAACCTGGATCGTGAGCGAAAGCTCCAGACTGTCCTTGTTGGCGCCTCTTTCGATGGGGAAGACCAGCGCCTGCCAATCGTCGTCCGCTTTCGTCAGGTCTACTTGTCGAGTCTGGGCCTCTCCATCCGCAAACGTGCATATGAGCATGCAGCTCGTCGCCTTCGCCGCCGGGGCCTTCACCCATAGGCAGAGTCCATGGCACTCGTCGCCCGCTGCCAATGCCTTCGAATTGATGGTGACCGCCAGCGTTTCTTCTACGGTGCCTGTTAGGCTCAGGGAATGTGCCGAGGCATGGCCCTCGTCCGCTATCGCTAGCGTGGTCTTCTCGGCGCCCTCGAAGCCGAAGACGCTGCTGTCCGCATTGTCCTGCACGTCAATCGACTCGTAGTCGCATGAGTACGTGACGCCGTTAGTCGCGAGTGGGTCGGCCGCATAATCTGCAGGCCCCATGCCGGTCAGTATGGTCGAGTAGATCTCTTCCCCCGGGGCGAACACGTCGACCGAGCGCTTCCCGGAATTGCTGGTTTCGGACACAAACCCGCTTTCGTTGCTGTTGCCCACCACGACCACGTACGGGTTGTTAAGAAACGCGTTGGTCACCTGACCGATCATGTCGATGTCTCGCCTGTCGTTGCCTGCGGCGAACACCGTAACCGCCCCCAACTGTCCCGCTTCTCGCATGGCCATGTCGAGGGACTTGCTGTAGGCATCGTCGTTCCACGAATTGTTTATCGCCACCACGTCGACGCCTGCTTTCTGCGCTTCGATGACATAGCGGTAACCCTGGATTGCCTCATGCACGCTCATCATTTTTATGTCATTATTGATTTTTACCGCCATGATTTGGGCGCCACTCGTCGCGCCGCTGACACCGAAGCCGTTCCATTCGCCCGCGATGATGCCAGCAAGATGCGTGCCGTGGCCATCGTCGTCCATTGGGTCGGCTGTGTCGTAGGGCGTTCCGTCGCCGCGGGGCATGGCCACATTGATTCCGTGCGCACCGCCGCCGAGCGCCACGAGGGTTGGGTAGCTCTCCCCTTCGTTCCACACGGCGTTTCGCAAGTCCTCGTGGTTGTAGTCGACGCCCGAGTCCATCACCGCGACGACCTTGCCTGCCGTGCTGATAGATGGGGTGGGATTGCCCTCGCTATCGTAGGTGTTCCAACCGGGCACGCCAATGCCGAACTCGCCGTCAAAGGCGTATTGCTTGCCTGTGTAATCGCGTGGGGCCGCATCGTTAGGCGCGCGCGCCAGCGATTCGTCCGATTGTGAATTGTCGGCGTCCTCCGACTGCGGTCCCTCCAGATAATTGGGCTCAGCAAAAACTACGCCCTCGCTCGCTTCCAGTTTGGCGACGAGTTCTGCGATTGTCTGGGACGACGATTTCACGAGAACGAGCTCGCATCGTCCGCAGTTCGAGCTCTGAGCATCAAGCTCAAGCAGAAACTCGACGGAGTCATACTCCCGCGCGAGTTGGGCTTCTCTGCTGGAGACGATGCAAGCGATGGCTTGGCCGGAAACGCAGGCTTCACCGTCGATGCACGTCATTGCATCAATACGCTTGGCGGACAGTCCACAAAACGTAAGGAGGAACGCGAGGAACGCGCAGGTCATCCATTGGGTTACGTCAATTGTTCTCTTCTTCATGGTTGCATCGATTCAGTCTGCTTGGTGGGGGACGCCATGCATCGTATGCCAACCAAACGGCGCGGACAAGGGGGCGCTGGGGTCGAGCAGAGTGCCAGAAAAATCGCCTTAGGGAGAGACGAACGCATCGTTTCGGCGTATATATAACGGAACGAACAAGAGACAGCCGCTTGGCACGAGTGGCAGCGAGAAAGGAACACTCATGGCAAAAGACGATATCCTCACGAATGGGGAAGACATCTCCAAGCTCAGCGAGGAGGCGCTTGACAAGTTGAACGGCGGGGCAGGCCCGCGCTGTGGTTTCCCCAACAAACGCATCCGCAAGCCCAAGAATCCAGATGAGCCCAAGGACGGCGGCGCCACCGTCTCGTGGTGAGGGACAAACGCCCCCGTCCCCATTGTCCGCCTTTTGTCCTACGCCACGCCCATGTAGTCGAGCATGCCGTCCACGGCCACCTTTGTTGCTGCCACC
>CACXDP010000036.1 GCA_902766445.1 uncultured Coriobacteriaceae bacterium | reverse complement strand
CCACCGTCTCCTCGGCGAGGGCGACCCCGCCGGACAGCGCGAGCGCGATGGATGTCGCCACCGTGGCTGCCTTCAGGCCCGTGTTGCCAGTCATGTCCACTCCTTACGTAGGCAACGTTGCGGCCCAGCTCCCTGGGCCATCCTTTCAGACCGTATCACCTTTTAAGGACGCTTGCAAGTTCGACCTGCCCGCCGCAAAACGAGTCCCAGGGCGGTCGGCGGCACGGGGAGACAAAAGAAGCCGCTCTCCGTGTCCCCCGAGCCTCGTATGGCATCCTGGCTTTCGCAGTGGCTTAGCGCCGCTTGCCCCATGGCAACTGGGCAAACGGCGTTTCCGTCTTGAATGCTTTCGGACGGCACGCCACCCGGTGGCCACCGCCAGCGGTTCTGCTTCCCCTTTCCGAACGGGGCCTTGATGCCGCAGGCCCTCGTCCAATTGCGCGCTGAGCTTCTCGCCGTCCAGCGAGAATATGGCTCAGTCCCGAGACCTGTGGACCGGAAGCCGCAGATGGATCAGCATCGGACGACCCTATTCCACGTCGTGGCAACCGTTCGAGCGTTCGGACCGCAGAGGAGGCCATCCGTTTGGCCCTGCGGGGCGTTCCCCGGAATCAACGCGTCCTGCTCGGCGCCAGCTTCGCACGGTGTTGAGTGCTGCTTTTGCGCCAGCGTGGGGGACGCTCCGCCATTCTTTCGTTACTGTGGCCCGCGTTCCGCCGGATTGACGTTGGCGAGGGTTTTTACCCCCAGATTGACGTCGGCGTGGCCACGGGAACGTCGATTCCGCCGAACTGACGTCGGCGTGGCCACGGGAACGTCGATCCGGGGGAATTCTGCCACGGGAACGTCGATCCCAGGGAACCTTGCCACGGGAACGTCGATCCCACGGAAGGAGAGCCACACGGACGCGAGACACGGGGAATCCGGCCACGCGGGCGTCAATCTCGAGGAACGCCGCCACGCCAACGTAAAACCCAAGGATCGCGACTCGTGGGGCGCCAACCACGGAGACGGTCCGGGTATGCCAAGGTTTTGGGATTGACCCAAAGAGAGAGTGCCACCGGATGTCGTGGTGGCACTCTCCCATGAAAAGGTCTCCGCACGGCCCCACCTTGAGTTGGGGCCATTGGGGCCACGGCTTCGACTAACGCTTACGACGCCGCTTGCCGATGATGATGGTTGACAGTCCGGCACCTGCGACCACCACCACCGAGCTGAGGCTCATGGGGTCGGCAGTCACAGGCGTGCCCGCCTTGGACGTGAAAGTGGTACCCGAGGTCGAGCCGGTGCCGCCCGTCGAGGCGGTTCTCGTCGTCGATCCCGTCGTGCCGGACGTGCCAGACGTGCCCGTGTTCGACCCGGATGTAGAGTTGGTCCCGGAGTTGGTCCCAGGACTTGTCCCGGGTTTGGCGCCAGGCTTGGTGCCAGGCTTGGCATAGACATTGACGATGGTGGCGCTTTGAGCATTGCGAGCCGCCTCGTCAAAGGCATCGTCCGTACCCGCGAACGCAGCCGCGAAGGCTGTAGCACTATCGTAGTAGGCGGTGCTCGTGCTGAGGTCCTCGGCAACCGTCACCACTGCGATGGCAGGCATCGTGTTGTACGTCATTCCCTCGACCTTTGCCTCATCGCCTGGCATGACCTCCGTGATGGTGTAATAATAAGTACTTGGCCTGCTGTAGGTAATCGCGCCGAACGACCCAGTAGCACCCGCCTTGACGGATACCGTGGTGTCCTCTGGCATCGTCTCCAATCCGAATGCGCTCATGTCGATGTCGAGGTCAAGCAGTTCCTTGGCTCCCTTGAGCTCAAAGTCGAAGTCGGCGTCGCCCTCGTAGGCATCTCCCGTCACGGACTTGCTAACCTTGAGCATGGCAGCTCCGACCTCGGGTCCTGGCCCTGGTTCGGGCCCCGGCTCGGGTTCTGGCTCGGGCTCGGTCTGCTTGCTGTAGGTGTTGGTTATCGTCATCTCGGCCGTTGCGAAGGCTTCGACGTCAACGGATTGCTTCTCTTCGCCACCCGCGCTGAAGCTCGTGGTGACGTCATAGCCATCGACCTCCGCGTTCTCTTCTGAGACGCTGTATTCGCCAGGCACGAGACCCTCAATGGTCCACGATCCGTCCTCGTCAAACTCGGCATAGGACTTTGTCGCGCTGAAATCGTCAGGACCGGCGACGGTGAAGATGACGCCGCCCTTGTCTTCGTCGGCAATCTCTTCGCCCTCAAAGACCTTCGTCAGCCTGAGCGAGCCCCTCTCGGTGTAGGTATTCGTGATGAGAGCCGCATCGGCCTCGTCAGCATCGCCGGCCTCGACCTCGTCCTTCGTGCCGTAGCTTACCCTCGTGATAAGGTCCGCGTTCACATCCACACGCGCCCACACGGGTTCGGTAGCGTACGTCAAACCCTGCGAAGGCTCATCGGGAACCACCTCGGTGATGGCGTAGTAATAGGCACCTGGCGCGGTGTATGCGACGGTACCGAAGCTGGCAGTCTCGCCCGCCTTGGCCTTCACGGTCTCCGTCTCGGGCATCGGCGCTCCGTCGGCGGCTTCAAGCGCGAACTCGAACTCGTCGTCACCCTCGTAGGTGTCTCCCGCCATCTCCTTGGCGACCTTGAGCTCAGCCTTGGACATGGTGTAGGTGCTCTCGAAGGGGATGGCGGTCGCCGGACTGCCGTTCTCGCCCTCTTCGTAGACGTGCTCGGTGCCCTCACCCTGCGTGACCTGCTCACGGGTGCCGTAGTAAATCTTGGGCGTGAGATTCTCGTCGTCCTTCTTGAGTTCGACGCGTACCCACATGGGCTCGCTTGCATAGCTCATGCCAAACTCGTCGCCCGGCACTTCGGTGATGGTGTAGTAATAGGTTCCCTCGCGAGTCGCATAGGCGATGTTGTCGAACGCGACCATCGGGTAGGTCCCGTCCTCGCCCTTCGCCATCGTGACCGAGGCGCCTCGTCAACGGAAAGGCGTACTACTCAGCCTACAGCGCCGCGATGTCCGTCACCACGAGAGTGAACATGCCCGCTGAGACGAGGCTCACTTCCGTTACCGGAGGCAAGAACAGCCTTACCGTGACCTGGGAGCGCCAGGATAGCCACGTCGAAGGCTATATGCTGCAATGCAATACGGACCCGAGCTTCCCCGACGACACAGTCACAGCCATAAGCAGCAACGCGACGACCTCAAAGACGATTACGGGCCTTGCAGACGGGACACAGTACTGGGTACGCGTCCGCACGTGGCGTAAGATCGATGGGAAGACGTACCGCTCCGCGTGGAGCGCGGCCATGGGCGCCACGACCAACGTGGCAACCGACCAGCCACTCGACACCTCGACCAACGAGGTCGAGCCGTGGTTTACGTCCATGGTCTCGCTCACCGAACCCACACCCGGCAAGGGCACCCTTGAAGCCCGCTGGCTCAAGGGCGAGATGGACATTACCGGCTACCAGCTACAGTGGGCAACCGACTCCTCGTTCCAAGGCGTCAAGACCGCAGATGTGCCGGGACGCGACGAGACGACCAAGACCATCACCGGCCTTCCCGGGGGCGTGCGGGCGTGGGTGCGCGTGCGGGTCTACAAGACATACGCCTCTGGGCACACCTTGTATTCCAGCTGGAGCAACTCCGTCTCGGCGACCCCGACCGCGAAGCTCTCCACGCAGGCGGAGGAGCCTGAGGTCGAGCTCGATGCTGATGTCAGCGTCACCCCCCAAGACAGCTGGGATGAACCCATCATCGACGAACCCATCATTGAAGAGACCGATGCGGATGATGTAATCGAGCTCCCAATCGAGGAATAGCACTGGGTACCCAGGGGACTGTCCCAACGCCATTAAGATAAGCTAGCTTAACGTTTGGCCAGCGAGCGACGTTGCCGTTCGCTGGCCAAACGTTGCCGT
>CACXDP010000035.1 GCA_902766445.1 uncultured Coriobacteriaceae bacterium | reverse complement strand
CCACCGTCTCCTCGGCGAGGGCGACCCCGCCGGACAGCGCGAGCGCGATGGATGTCGCCACCGTGGCTGCCTTCAGGCCCGTGTTGCTAGTCATGTCCAACTCCTTACGTAGGCAACGTTGCGGCCCAGCTCCCTGGGTCATCCTCACAGACCATATCACCTTTTAAGGATGCTTGCAAGTTCGACCTGCCCGCCGCAAAAAGAAGCCGCTCCCCGCGCCCCCCGGACTTTGTATAGTATGCAAGGAAGCCAAAAAAGATGGGGGGACACAATGCTGGACAGACGGGTATTCGTACGTTCGACTCTTGCCGCAAGCGCGCTCGCAGCTCTATGCGGCTGCGCGGGACCGGGATCAAAAGATGACCACCAGCCACCCGAGGAGGAAGTCCCAATCGCGCGAGAGGATGCGGTGCTTCGATTTCACATCCTGAACCCCATCTCCATCGACCCTTATGACGCGCAGGATTCCGAAGGCATGCAGGTTGTCCATCAGCTGTTCGATCCCCTCACGACGTACGATTGGGATGCTGGGGCGTTGGTGGGCAAGGCAGCGGTGGATTGGGAAGCAAACGACGACCTTGACGTGTTCGTCTTTCACTTGGTCGAAGGTGCCACGTTCCACAATGGCGAGGCCGTGGACGCCGAGAGCTTCAAGCGCGGGTGGGAGCGCATATGCGATCCGCGCATGAATCCGCCCTCGTCCATCCGCTACCATCTTGATCCGGTCGTCGGGTCGAAGGAGATGGCGAATGGGTCCGCGACCGAACTAGCCGGGGTCGAGGTTGTGGACAAGTACACGCTGCGCGTCTCTCTTACCGCTCCCATGGCGGACTTCCCCTATGTGTGTGCCCATCCGGCGCTTGTGCCAGTGCCCCAAGCTGCGCTTGACGATCCGGCATCGTTCCTCATGAAGCCCATAGGAAACGGCCCGTTTATGATGGAGGAACCGTGGGTCATAGACCAGTACGTGCGCCTCAAGCGGTTCGATGGCTATTACGGTGACCTGGCCAGTCTGGGTGGCGTGAATTTTTCAATCAGCCAAAGCAACCATATCGGGTTCCAGGAGTTTGAGGCGGGTCACCTAGACTTCACACCCATTGCGAAAGGACGTTTCGGAGAGATGCGCGACAACTACGGACTCTCACTGGATGGCTATACCATCACGCCTGAGGGGAGAGTCCTCACGGGGCCGGAGTGCTCCATCTATTACCTCGCCGTCAACTGCCAGGACAAGGCCATGAAAGACGTGCGGGTGCGGCGTGCCCTCTCGCTCGCCATCAACCGCCAGCGCATCAGTGACGAAATCTTTGGAGGAACATTTCCGGTGGCCGATCGCATGATTCCTCCGGCGATAGACGACGACCCTAGCGGTGGATGGGATTGCTGCCGCTACGACGTGGAGGCCGCGCGGGAGCTGCTCGACGAATCCTATCCGAGCGATGACGAGGGCATGCGAGGCCTTGAGGTAACCCTTGTCTACAGCACGGGTGGGGGCCATGACGACATAATGAAGCGCGTTGCCAACGACTTGCGCGACGTCGGAGTCGGGGTACGCATGGACTCTTTGGAGTGGGCGGCATCCATCGGCAAACTTACGGACGGTCGCTTTCAATTGGGGCGCATGGGGTGGTTCGCGGACTATCCCACCATGGACAACTTTCTCTATCCAAACTTCTTCTCGAGTTCAAAGAACAACTACTCGCATTACACCAACGATGAGGTCGACAAAGCTCTTGAGGATGCGCGCAGCATCTCCGACGAAGAGGAACGCAAGGAGGCGTATCGCCGCATCCATCACCTCATAGGTAGGGATGTGCCTGTTATTCCACTTTTGTTCTATAGCCACAACCATATAGGGTCAGGCAAGATCATCCGCCTGTACGATGATCCACAGGGAATGGCGCACCTCGCCAATGCCCTGATGGCCTAACGTGAGACCACATAAAATGCAAAGTCGTCATTTACGGTTCGAAAAAAAGCATTTAAGGCAACGGATAAACGGAAAGTTTGCATTCAGGTTGTCGTTATGGAACACTATATATTTAAAGAACATGTATGGTATGGCGCAGGCATGCCTTAGGCGGGGGACTATTCTCTTGGAGCGACTAGTGATTGTGCTTGACACTGACTATGCGCGCGCGTCGACCGTGGTCAGCGTGCTTGAAGGTCACTGCGCTTCTTTTGGCCTCAGGCTTTTGTGCGTGGATGGCGTGCGGGAGTTGGGCGAAATTCTCGCGAAACACGATGTGGGCGTCATCTTTTGCGACGTGCGCTCGCGCGTGAATGGCTGCGATGTGGTCGAGGCGATACGTCAAATGATTCCGTCTGGATCAAGGGAGCAGGTCGTGTATTTGGGGGTTTCAGAGCGGAGCCTCTTTGCGCTTGAATGCGGCGACTACGCGTTCTTGTTGCCGCCGAACGTCGAGGCACACGAGATTGCCTTTGCGTTGGACAGAGCCCTGAAAGAGCATGACAGACGCTTGGAGAAACCCATCGTCATAAAGACAAAGCAGCGCATTCGCAAGGTACAGCCAAGCCGCGTGAGCTTCGCCGAGAGCGTGTTGCGCAAGGTGCGCATTCATGTGGGGAACGAGACCGTCGAGATATACGCAAAGCTTTCCGACCTAAAGAAAGAGTTGCCGAGCAGTTTCGTCCAATGTCACAAAAGCTACGTGGTAAACATGGGTTTCATCAAGGAGCTCTCACAGGAGTATGTGCTGCTTTCCAGTGGGGAGCGAATACCCGTAAGCCAAAAGCGTCGCAAGGAGATGCGAGAGGCGTTTCTGGCCTTCGTGGGAAGATCCATATAGGAGTTTGACAGTATAGAAATGGAAGGGGGAGACCCACACTATGGCAGTCGTAGCAGCATGTACAGATAAGGGAGCCAAGCGCAGCGTCAATCAAGACGCGTGCTGCATTCAAGTGGCGCAGACAAGCTTCGGCGAGATGATCATGGCTGTGGTGTGCGATGGTGTTGGTGGCCTATCTGCGGGAGAACTTGCAAGTGCTACCGTCGCGTACCGATTCGCCCAGTGGTTTAACGTAGAGTTGCCCACGCTTCTGGCGGGAATGAAGGCTGGTTCGCCACTTGACTTGGATACTATTCAGACGGTGTGGGGCATCATGCTGGCGAATCTCAACGAGACGATCCAGGCGCACGCCCGTGCAAACAAGTTGACCATGGGAACGACCTTTACTGGCATGCTCTTTTGCGGTGGTCGCTATCTCGTGGCCCATGTGGGCGACTGCCGCGCCTATTGCCTTGGGTCGCGCGGCATGCGGCAGATTACTGAGGACCAAACCCTTCTGGCAAAGAAGCTGCGCGAAGGTACGCTAACCCCGCAGGAAGCGGCAACCTATAACAAAAAGCATGTCATTCTGCAATCGGTAGGGACTGAGGGTATTCTGCGTCCCGCGTACTATACGGGGACGTATACAGCCACGGACCTCTTTGTAATGTGCTGCGATGGTGCGTATCGAAAAGCGGAAAACCAGGGCATCGATACCTTCTTTGCAAGCGTCGATCGTACGAGCGAGGACGAGTTGCGCAAGGCATGCCAAAGCGTGGTGGCGTATGACATAAGCCACGGAGAGAAAGACAACCTTACGGTCGTCGCCGTGTGTGCTGACAAACAAGAACGCCTCGTGCAGACTCCCCCCGAGGACCTCCCCACGATGGTGGAAGCTGACGAGGAGGACCTCCCCACGATGGTGGAGGCCGGCGAGGAGGAGGACCTCCCCACGATGGTGGAGTCCAGCGAGGAGGAGGACCTCCCCACGATGGTGGAAGGAGATGAGTCGTAGGATGGCAGAGACGGGTGTCGGTCGTATCATCGACAACAAATACGAAATCCTGACTTCCATCGGTCGTGGAGGCATGAGCTACGTATGGCTCTGCCGTGATAAGCGACTCAACAAGATGTGGGCGGTCAAAGAGTTCCGTCCTTCCGCCATCAGCTCGCAGAGCGCAGCAAATCGTCAGGGAATCTTGGACGAGGCAAACTTCATCAAGAGGCTGGATCACCCCGCCATTCCGCGAGTCGTGGACATTATCGACACGGGCTCGTCCATCTTTGTAGTCATGGACTTCATCGACGGAACGGCGCTCAACAAGGTCCTCCGTCAGCAGGATGAGCCCTTCGAACAGGAACGCGTCATAGAGTGGGGCATCCAGCTCTGCGACGTGCTTCAATACCTTCATGAGGGTCCACCACCAGATGGCTATCCGGTCGTCTACCGTGACATGAAGCCGTCTAACATCATGCTGCGTGGCGATGACACCGTGAAGCTCATTGACTTCGGCATCTCCATGGAGCTGCTTCCGTCTGGTCCAAGCGACGCGCGCGTTATCGGTACGGGTGGCTATGGAGCTCCCGAACAAGTCGACAGGGAGATACACAAGTCGGTTCCCGTGGACACGCGTGCCGACATCTATGCGCTAGGCACCACGCTGTACTCACTGGTGACGGGGCATGTGCCACGTGCGCGCACGGACGAGACTGGCAAGAAAGCGGTCGACTTTGAGATGCGCCCCATACGAGAGTGGGATGGCCAGCTTTCGGAGGGTCTGGAGCACATCATCCAGAGGGCCACGGAGCAAGATCCCGCCAACCGCTACCAGACTGCGGCCGAGATGCGCTACGACCTGGAGCATTACCAGGAACTAACGCAGGAATACCGCGCGGTGCAAAAGAGGAAGGTTGACGGGTTCAGAAATCGCCTGATTGCTACCCTCATCGCACTGGTGGCGGGAATCGCGTGCCTTGTTATCAGCTTCGTGGTCCGAAGCTTCAGCTACGACTCACTCGTCCACGAAGCGAGTCTTGCGGATGCGACAGAGCAAAACATGGATTTGGATAAGAGCGAGGGAAGTGGTCTCATCACCTTGGTTGCAGATCCTTCTCCGGCCGAGGAGCTGTACACGCGCGCCATCGAGGTCAGCCCCGATCGCATGGACACCTACTTCGATTTGCTGGATGCTTACGAGAAGGATGACATCTTTACGACGACGGAGTCCAAGCGCTGGATGAGCATATGGCAGCAGTACGGCCGTGACCTCGAGACAAATCCCCAGTACAACAAGCTTTGCTACAACGTGGGCATCATGTATCTGGTGTACTACGACTATGCGAACGCTAACGCCTACGCGAAGTATGAGTCGGGCGGTGGATCGGAGTCGTTCGGGGCCGCGAGTGGACAGGCAGCCATTGAGAACATGACCCAAGCGCTACGCTGGTTTGAGGATGTTGTCGCGCATCCCGAACCGGTGATATCAGACGTGCCGTCAGATCAGGATACGGGCGAGAGCTATGACTTGTATCAAATCGAGCTAGACTCTGCCTCGCACTACGTGAAGCTGGGGACCTTCTACAACAAGGTCGCTAAAGCGAATCGTGAGGGTGGTGAGGTCCTAGGCAGCTATAGGGAGTTTTGGGATACGCTTGAGCAGATGCTCATCGGCACCGATGAGGAGCCGCCCTCGATTGAGTCCGCGACAAATATCGTCAAGCTCAAGATGTGTCAGGTGGCTTTCGAGTCCATCAGTTCCAGCACGTATCTGACTGGGTTTAGGGATGCGGGTGTCACCAAGGAGCAGACAACCAAACTGCTTGATGCAGTGATGGCCTACTCGCGGGAACTCGAAGACTTCGCGCGCCTCAGTGATGCCGCGACACCCATGTTTGAAGAGGTTGACAAGGGTGAGGCCGATGCGCGCGCAAACATAGCCCGCATCTATGACGACCGCTGGGAGCAAGTGAGGAAGCAGGCCTCGAAGGATGGCGAAGGCAAGGAGGCGACTTCATAATGATTACACCTCAACTCGTCTTTATGGTTGCGGGAATCGTGCTACTCGTTGCCGCTGCCGTATTACTCATAATTTCCCTCGTTTACTATGTGAGCAACGATATTCGGGGCGTGCAGGATGACCTCGCTGGCAGAACGCGTCGCGGGGGAGGGTCCGCACGAGATCGTGGATCGGCCTCGCGTAGACGCGCGAATACGCGCAGCGTTAGTTCTGTGTCCAATCAGAGTACACCGGCGCCGGACATGGAAGCGAATGTCGATGTTGGCGCTGTGGTTCAGCCAGCCGAGGACGAGGTGGATACGGTGCTCGACACCAAGCTGCGCAAGGTGTCACAGGATGCGGCAGGCGTTAATTCTGACGTGATTGACATTAATGATGACATACCAACATTAGTAACTTCCGTGGGAGATTACCATCGAAACGATATGCCTGAGAACTATCTGAATGATGCCGATGTACCGACGGTGGTCGATGGAAGCGAGGATGAGATGCCCACGCGGGTCGAGCGGACTAACGCGACCGACGTGCCGCATTTCGTGGTGACCAAGAGCATCTTGGCCATTCACTCGAACGAGATCATAACGGTAGGTTAGGAGTACCGGATGAGTGCGTACAACCCCAAACACTTGAAGCCCGTGCCGGCCGATTCGCTTTCGGACATGCTGAGAGAGGCAGGGCGCAGGGTGCTGTGCAGCAGCATGTCTGTGATTCTTGCCACGTCGTTGATTCCAGTCTCTCCGATGGCGGTCTATGGCTTGGAGGACGCGGCACAGCAAGGTGCTTCTGACGACGGGCAGGGGCAATCAACGGCTGAATCCCAACCGGAGCCTGCGCAGTCGGAGGCGAGCCAGGAGGAGTCTGCTCCGGCATCCCAATCGCAGGGCGACTCGCAAGAGGGAAGCCATTGGGGTGAGCCAGCGCCTGCGTATACGGGCCAGCAGTCGGAGCAGCGTGATAGCGGCAGTGAGGAGCAGCAAGACTGGAAATCCGGGCAAGGAAGCGATTGGCACGGAGATCAGCAATCACCCTCGCCATCCGATTGGAAACTCGGCGCACAGTCGCCTTCTGAGGAAGACAACAAAGAGGAAGACAACAAAGAGGACGACAAGAAAGATTCCGACAAGAAGGATGAGGAATCAAAGGAACAGTCGGATGATACGGCTGATGACGAGAAGTCCAAGGACGAAGCTCAGGCGGGCAAACCGAATTTAACCGTCGAGCTCGTAACCGATAATCCTATCGCCGACGGGACTACATATTACAAAAGTCGAAAGATACATGTCAGCATAAAGGGCAGTCAGCTCGCACTCGAAGAAGGTGCTAGGGCAGTGGTCAGTGTAAGCGGAATCGCTGACACGGAGAAAGGGCTGACAGTCAACGACGAGGGCACAGAGATAACCGCAGACGTAGTCTTGGATAAGCAAGGGGTGTATAGCAGGCCTACAGTTACCGTTACGGGCGTAACGTATGGCGAGGGCGATGCCAACAAGGACTTCACCCCTGAGCCTTTTCAGATAGACGTGAACGACTTCACCATCGTGGACGACAAAGCGCCAGTTTTAGAATCCGTCAAGCTGAAAAAAACAGACGATAGCGTAGACATCGAGTCTGAGGAAGCCTTAGCGAACCCCATTGTTGTTGATGGCAAAGAGTTTACGGGGATTGTCGTCACCGTAGAGGATGACGAGCTCAAGACGGGCGAATCGTACGTCAACGCGGTGGACGACGGGGGCAACGTGCTCCTAACGGCGGAATTCGACGGAAAGAATGGTGGCCCGTATACTGCCACCCTCACGGGGATAACGGGTAAGGTTGCTCTGCACATTGTGGCAAAGGGGTATGGCGCACAGGACTCCATCGACACAGTCATAGGCGGTACGATGGAAGATAGCGTGGCGAAGGCCGACCCCAGCGGCAAGCTTGTCATCGATGCCACAAATCCTGCCTTGGAATCGCTCACGATTGGCGATAAGAATTTAGCCGAATCCACTGCGGAAAATCCCGTTCTTTCGAATGGATTAATGCCAATCTCAGTTGCTGTTGCTGACGAGTGCCTCAGTGAGTTGAACATAGTCGTGAAGGATGAAAACGGCGTAGAGGTAGCGTCCAGCAGTGACATTACGTACGACACAGAGCACCAAGTTTATACGGCCTCGCTCGGGTTGGCTAAGCCCACTACTGAGCCCGATGCAGAACCCGAATCCATACTTGATGCTGGAAAATACACGGTCGTGCTGTCCGCGAAGGATCGTTGCGACAAAGTCCTTGATGTGTCCGGTGCGCAGTATCCACTGACCATCAAGACCACTAAGCCAGATATTAAAACTACGCAAATCGTAACTCCGCAAGGTAATAAAGATGTGAAAGATCGCGTCAGCTATTCTGGCGAGATACTCATCGTCACGATAGAGGATGAGTGTCTAGATACATCTGGTTCTTGCGTCAAGCTCAATGGGGAGCCGCTTGCCGGTGAGTGGGCCGTAGGCGAGGGTGAAGGCGAGAGAGAGAGCACAAACAAGTATACGTTCTCATCTGCGCCTTTGGAGGACTTTGAGGATATCTTAAAGGGCAACAAGCAGGGTATCGCTGAGGGTAAATATAACATTGAGATAGAGGCAAAGGATGAGGCCGGCAGTGTCACTACACAGGGCTACACAGACGTCATCATCGATGGCGATGCCCCGCGTATCGATGTCCAATTGACGAATCCCCAGACCTACAAGAAAGACGATGCGGGGGTTACGGTCGTCCGTCTTAACTCGCGTGAAGAACAAGCCACTGTCGCACAAGCTACTGTCGCGGTGGAGGACCTGAGCTTCTCAAAGGAAAAAATCAATATCAACATAAGCAAGAGGGTGGGCGACGGCAGCGTTACTGTAGATGAAACTGGCGCTGAGGTAACTTGGGATGAAGTGAAGCATGCGGCTGATATAAAGTTTGCCGAGGAGGGTGAGTATACCGTCACGGTCTCTGGCGAGGACGCTCTAAATAATCAAATTGCAAAGGATGACGTAAAAACCCTGACCTTCATCGTTGCCGCTGAGCCAGAGGTAATTGCTGAAAAGACCTCGGCGCAAGATCTTGCTTCGGAGAATCGCTACTTTGGTGATCCCGTGACTTTTAATGTGTCAATTGCTGGCAAGTATATTGACGAAGACGCGACTACTGTCGCGGGAGTTAAGCTTTCCGAGGTGAAGGACGGTGCGAACGGCATCGTTACCTTCTCCGATGTTAAAAAGAATGCAGAAGCTGGCACCTATACGATGGCGGTGACGTACGATCAGGGTGAGCACGCTGATGATCTTCCCGTCGTACGAGCAAAAGACTACTACGCCGTTGCCGCGACAGCGGATGATCCCGCGGCTAGTGAGATTGGCTTCGTCACGAGTGAAGCGATTGCTTCTTTCACCGTGGATACCGAGAATCCGGTCGTCTCCTTCAGCGTTAATGCATCTGCATATGCCAGCTTAGTCACGCGCTCCGAAGATCAGGGCAAGATTCTCTTCTTCAACAAAAACAAAAATGAAGGTGAAGCAGATACTCAGCTCATATATGCCATCAGTGACAACTATGGTATCAAAAAAGTTGTCATGAGGAATTCCGACGAAAATACAACCACGGTCTACGATAAAGAGTACACGCTCACGGATGGCGAAGTAATTATCGATTTGCTTGAAGAAACCAATTTCGACAATGCCGAATTGCTTGAAGTAACCGACTATGCGGGACACACGTCAACATGGAGCCTGAAGGATTCGACGTTATACCCGGAAACCGACAAAGAAGTCAAGTCACCGGTTGAACTCGTTGAAGACCATACACCTCCCGTTCTAGAGCTTTCTGGCCCAGAGGCTGGAAAGTCGTATGACAATAAGAATGATGATGTCCAGATACAGCTCAGGATAAAGGAGCTTAACTTCCCGCTTCTGCAGAAATATGCTCCTGCGGATTTTTCAATTATGCGCATCTATCAGCGTAACAACGAGGATGGATCTGAATATGATCAGGCGCCTACGATAGTAGTTAACGCGGCAGACGTGGATATTGAAAACGTGGAGTATGATGAGGCCGGCAATCCGGTCTATGCCTATACGCTTCCAGCAAAACTGCTTACGGGTGGTCACTATAGGGTGGAAGCTGGCTTTACCGACCTTGCGGGCAATCCGTCGAATACGCCATCCATCGAAGAGTTCACTGTCGATGCGGACCTGCCCACCATTGGAGTTGCCTATGCGGATGGCGAGACTTCACTTGCAGTCAATGACGGGGCATACGTGCAGGTACACCCAGAGACAGAGGGTGGCCTGACCGCGACCATCACGGTAGAGGAGCATAACTTCGATCCGGACGTGTTTAGTATAAAAGCCAGCCAGGATGATGCCCGGGACGGTGACGAGGCGTTCGTCTTCGAGTATCGACCCGAAGATTGGGTCGACAACGGTGATTGGCACACCTACACCATCAACTTCCGCAATGAGGGTACATACACGCTCAGCGTTTCGGGCAAGGACATGGCTGGTAATCCTGCGGTGCGCGACAAAAACGATCCTGAGTCAAAAGGATATGATTGCTCGTTCACCGTGGACAAGGCGGATCCCGATGTAAAGATTACCTATCCGAGCAAGGATGCACAGAGCAAGCCTGAAGGTGTGACCTCGCCAAATATCGAAGCGCAATACCCTAGCGACACGGACCATTTCGTCACAAATGCGGAAGTGTCGGTTGAGATTATCGAGCGTTACCTAGATGAGGTAAATACCAAGATTAATACTGTGTCGCTTGCTACGATCCTTGAGGGCAAGAGCGAGGGGTGCGAGGATGGCAATCACGTCAAGTACGTAGCCTCGCATACTGATGGAAGCGATTCGTACATCGTTACTGTCACCTATCCCGACGGCGAGTACGACGCGCTCACGGTCGAAGCCGTGGATAAGAGCGGCAGAACCGTTGGTGATGCCTCAAATATAAATGAACACGGTGGCTTAGACAGAATCGTGGTGGACACAAAGGCCCCGATTGTCAATGCTGCGTATATCAAGAAGAGCCCGGAAACCTTAGAAGATTTTAAAGAGGGATTTGGGCGGAACGGCGTCTACTTCTTCACCGCCGCCGACAATGCTGAGAAAGAGTCGATTTGTCTGCAGGTCACAGAGCCCCACGGCATCTATTCTATCGAGCTAATTGATGAGACTGGATCGGGTTATGTGTTGGCGGCGGGTAATGAGGCAATGCTCGGTCTTAAATCAGAGGAACCCATCACGATCAAGCTCATTAAAGAGCTCAGGGATAACTTCGATTTCTCAAACGAAGTAAAGGTCAAGATTACCGACTTTGCGGGCAACTATCGCATCTGGACGATGGACGAGAACGTGGATAGGTCCAAGGTTAAGGAAGGCGGCGGGGAAGAAGCTGCTCCTACGCTCCTGAGCGTGCTTCGTTATCCAGCTGCAGATGGCAACAAGATGGATCCTGTCCCGACCCTGCTCATCGAGGACCATCAAGCACCTGTGATAGTACTCGAGGAAAACGACTTAAGTGGTGTTCTGTGTACCGAAGACCGTCCTGATCTAAAACGCTTCTTCACCGTAGGGAAAGACAAAACGATATCGCTTTCTGTGACAGAGCACAGCCTCAAGTATCTGCGGGACAACGATGGCTACGGCGAGGGAAAACCCGGCCTTAAACCAGACCGTGTGGTTCTGACTGTCACAAAGCTTAGTAATTCGAGCGAATACACGCAATCGACGATTACGGTTCCTGTAAGCGCTTTGGTGCATGTGGAAGGGGACACGTACAAGCTTAGCGATGGCTTTAGCGAGATGTTTGAGGCTCTCAAAAATGGCGATCATGACGGCCACTACAAAGTGATTGCCCAGCTCACCGACGCGGTGGGCAATCCGAGCGAGCGGGAGGAACTTTACGATTTCACCATCGATACGAAGGCTCCTACCATCAGTGTCGACTACACTGGTGGAACTGCCACGACCTATGACGGGGAGCCGTATTACAACGCTGGGGCGGATGGCCTGACCGCGACCATCACGGTGACAGAGCACAACTTTGATTCGTCGCTCTTTACGATTGAGGCGAAGCAAATTGATAAGCAAGGAGGCGATCCCGAACCGGACTTCAGCGGCGCATGGGTCGACAACGGTGACACGCACACCTACACCATCAACTTCCCCAACGAAGGTAAATACACAATCAATGTGTCGGGCACGGATAAGGCCGGCAACGCTGCGGTGCGCAAGGATAGCCCCGAGACGGAGGGATACACGTACCTGTTCAACGTGGACAAGGCAGCGCCCGTAGTGAAGATGGAGTTTCCTTACATTGACAGGACAACGGGTTATGCCACGCCGCAAGGCGAGCAGGTTCATAAGGATCCGGCCAGGTCAACCATCTACTATGACCGCGAGCCGACCGTTAAGGTGACCATCGCCGATCGTTTCCTCGCTACCCTCGAAACGACAGTCAATGGTGTATCGCTACAGGAGATTCTTGATGGTGGAGCCGGGTACGCGAGGGATGGTATCACCTATAAATCTAATGGTGTATGGAATCCCGCAACACGAACCTACGATTGTGTCCTGGAGATGACATACGCCGACGGCGAGTACGAGATTAATCCCATCGTTCAGGCTGTGGACAGGAGTGGTCGAGGGCCAATCGGCGAAGACAGTAAGCACGAGCAGGGGGAGACGACTTACCATCACAACCAGCACCTCGTGGTAGATACTGCCGTCCCGTCCATAATGAGTGCTCGTATTACGAAGGCGCCGGCAACGCTCACTCTCGACACCAACGGGAATCGTATCGCGAATGGCGCGAGGAATGGGGACAACCGTATCTACTTCTTCAGCGGGGCGACTGGCAAACCTGGTGCGGAGAAGCATGCCATCGAACTTAAGGTCAAGGACGTGCATGGCATCCGCTCGATTGAGCTCTATGACCCCAGCGGACGATATGCCCTGTATGAAAGCAGCGCGAGCACTGCGCTTGTCAAAAACGAGGAAAAGACGTTCTACATCATCGACACGCTTGCAGATGCCGATGATTTCTCGGACGAGGTAAAAGTTCGCATTACCGACTTTGCGGGCAATTGGCACGAATGGACGATGAAGGACGGCAAGATTCGCACTCACGATGGAGTGTCTACTGAGATTCCAGTAGATTTGACCTATCGCTTGGAGCAGGCAGACAGGCAGATGTTCCATCCTACCCTGCTCATTGAGGACAACGTTGCGCCTAAGCTTTCGTTGGCCGACATTACAGGGGTTGGGCAACTCAGGGCCTACCCGCGTTTCCTGAACCAGTCTCAGTCCATCCATCTGGACGTAGCCGAGCGAACGCTCAAGTACCTGCGTGGGTATGCAGGAAAAAAGGCCTACAAGGGCCTCGACCCCGCCCGGACCGTACTCACCGTGCTCTACACCAAGGACATTGCGGGCGCTCAAGCTCAGAGCACAATCTGGCCTGGTGCGACGGTGACGGTCAGTGATCTCGTAGACGGAAAGAACGACCTAGACTACAGCTATGACCGCGTCTTCACGGCTGATGCCTCGGGACACATGGAGGACGGCGACTATGTCGTGTCTGCCCAGTTGGTGGACGTGGTCGGCAACGCAAGCAAGAAGATTGAGCTCGAAAAGTTCACCATTGACACCAAGGCGCCTGTGTTTGCGGTTGACTACAATGGCGCAGCGTGGCAAAAGGCTGCCAACGGCAAGGATTACTATAACGGTGCGCGTACTGCGACGATTACCGTCGACGAGCACAACTGGGATCCGAACCTCTTCACGGTGGAAGTCACGACATTCACCAACCATGCGGAGAGCACTCAGAGGCCTGTGCGCTCCGAGTGGACGACCGATGGGGACAGGCATATCTGCACCGTGAGCTTCTCGGCCGACGGCGAGTACCAACTCAGGGTGAGCGGCGTTGACAAGGCGGGCAATGCTGGTGTTCTCATGGAGGGCAATCAGGTGACCACAAACACCGTCTACGACTCGGGCGTCTTTGTGGTGGACAGTGAAAAGCCGGTCATCGCGGATGTCTATGACAATGGCACGGCTCCCGCGCACCTTGCCGATCCGACGGTCGAACTGCCCGCGCCGACCGGCATGTACAACGGGAAGTCCTACTACTCGCATGCGGTTGATGTGGCGGCTCGTGTGAAGGATAGGAACTTCGATGCTTCGACTACGACGGTATATCGGTATCACAACGGAACCGAGACGCAGCAGGATGTGGCTTGGAGTCTGCTGACCCCGACTCGTGACAAAGACGGTTATGAGGTCTATCAGACGAGCGTCTCGTATACAGAGGACGGAGACTATCAGACGCCGCATGTGAAACTGGCGCGAGACTCTGCAAACAACGAGTCCGAGAATACCCCACGTGACTTCGTGGTCGACTTGGTGGCGCCATCCATCTCGGTGAGTGTGGACCAAGCTCCCACCAGCACTGGTGCGGGCAATGAGCAAGGCGACCCCATCCAGTTCTTTAATGTGGCCACGAGGATGACGTTCGACATGTACGACCTTCATCTGCTGCGTAGCTACACGCTTGACGACCCTGAGGGAGAGTACGTCATAGCCACCACTACGCAAGACATCGAAGGCAAGCAGAATGCCACGCTTGTGATAGAGCTTCGCGATGGTGCGACGATTGCGAACGACACGGAGTACGAGCGCGACATCACCCTTACTGTCCAGGATCTGGCAGGCAATCAGCGCATATGGACCATCGATCGCACGGGCAGGGTTGTCGCCGATAGAACTGCCATTGCGGAGAATAATGCCGCAAATACCTCTATCAACAACGCAGATATTTATCCCGTCTCCATGATTCAGGACACCACTGCACCGACGGTAAGGCTTGAGGGTCCGCCTGCCGGCTCGTATTCGAACTCCGTGCAGCACGTGCGTGCTTATGTCGACGAGTTCAACTTCGAATACCTGCAGCGCTTCGACCCCTCTCGCGTCATCATGACGGTCACGAAGCAGGAGGGCAACGCTAGCCGTGCTGTGTCGACGTGGGTCGTTCCCTCTTCGAACTTCTCGGGCTCGCGTCCCAGCTATACCTTCGATCAGCCGTTTGAGGGTGACGGTCACTATTCGGTAGTCGCCGAGTTCCTTGACTACGCAAACAACCCCTCCAATCGTGCGACCTTGGGTGAGTTTACCGTGGACATGACGGCACCTCGCATTGAGGTTACATGGAACAAGCCCGCCGGTAAGGCCCCGTACTACCGCGAGACCCGCGTGGCCACTATCACGGTGACTGAGCACAACTTTGACCCCGCGCTCTTTAACGTGAATACTACGGGCATCAAGAGCGGCTGGAGCAGCAATGGTGATGTCCACACCATGACGGTGACCTTCTCCAATGACGGCACCTACACGATGACCATCACAGGGAAGGACCGAGCTGGAAACGAGGCGGCTCCATACACCGAGCGCCAGTTCACCATTGACAAGACCGCGCCAAAGATTGCCTTTAGCGGTCGCGTTCAGCGTTATGGCGTGGATCGCGGTGACGGAGAGAAGGAAAACGAGTTCTCTGGTGCTATCACCAAAGACGGCGAGATGCCGAGTGGGGAGAAGCCCGAGGAGACGCTGCAGGACCATCACGCTTACAACGGTGTGGTCATGCCAAGTATCGAGTTCATCGACCAGACCGGTGGTGGCCAGACCAACTATGATTCGAGTGGTGTGAACTACACGATTACGGGTGGAAAGCATGGCAAGAAGACAGAGCTGGTAGACAAGAAGAAGGTAAACGCAGCCAAGGGTGGCGAGGTTTACCAGTTCGAGGACTTCGGTCTGCTCGTCGAGAATGACGGGGATGCGCACAACGTGTACGACCCCGAAGCCGACGACGTCTATACGATTAAGGCAAACATGGAGGACAAGGCCGGCAATAAGGCTGAGGGTACTGTGACGTTCTCCGTAAATCGCTACGGATCGAACTTCGTCGTGACAGCTTATGATGGCCAAAACAAGGTGCTAGACGTTGCTTCCACCAATGAGGGCGACGGACAGGATTATGACCTCGTGGGCGAAGCTCCGCGCATTGAGGTGCACGAGATCAACGTGAGTGGTTCGGAGTCTGACAGCGACCACAGCGTTCTAAAGGAGTATGCAAACGCGGTCGATCCCATCGATGCCGTGAAGCATAGTGACAAACGTCGGGACGGATACGAGTTCGAGGACTATGACGCAAGGGATTCTGCCACGAAATACGGCTGGTACGAATACGTGTACACGATTCGCTCGGGTAACTTCGGCACTGACTCGCCATCAGACTCCGGCGATGGTGGCCAAGGCGTGTACCGCGTGAACGTGGCGAGCGTGGACCGTGCGAGCAATGACACAAGTAGCGCTGAATACTTGAGCATGACCGACTACGAGAAGGCATCTGACGGCTCGGGTTCTGTCGAGACCATCGCCTCATCGCTCAAGAACGCTACCGCGACGTTTACTTTGGATCAGATTGCACCTGCCGTCGATGAATTCAGCGTTCCCAACATGATTGCGCTGGGCACGAGCTACACCGTAAGGGCGCACGTGTCGGATGCTATCACCAAGGGCGACACAGTGAAGGTGTACGTGGACGGTGTTGACAAGACGGCTGAGATTGACACGTCTGGAGTCAATACGGACGGAACTGGAACATACCAGATAGCGATTCCCGCAAGCTTCGTCCCATTTACTACCCACGAGGTCAAATTCGAAGCATCCGATGGCTTTGAGCAGCACGAGGCTGCGGTTATGCAGAGTGGTAGGTTCATGGTCACGACGCTCGTGCCTGAGATTGCCGTTGTTGCGGCGGTTGTAGGCGTCATCGTGGGCGGCGTAGTGTTCTATCGCAAGCGCAAGGAAGTTGCCGAGCCCGAGACACCGGGTTCGTACGAGTAGCGGACGAACGATACGAGAGACGGAGAACGCGATGGCTATGAGAGTGTGCGAGACCTGTGGCAAGGCACTGCGACCTACCGACGTATTCTGCGTGAACTGTGGAACAAGGGCTCCGCTGGAATCGACGCCAGAGCCCACGTCGAGCCAAGCGGAGCAGAAGCCAGTCGCCGCGTTCTGTCCCGAATGCGGTAGCAGAGTCAGGCCGAAGTGGCTCTTTTGCATGGAGTGCGGACAAAAGCTCTCGAAGCCGCAAAGCAGGCCGGAAGCCGTGGTGCCTCAGCCCTCCGTCTCTTCCTACCAGCCTTCCACGCCGGCGATAAGCCAGCCTGATGTGTGGCCGACGCGATCTGAGCCTTCAACCTCAGAGCGTTCTATGCATAGCAATTCGGTGCATAGCGGTTCGGTGCATAGCAATTCGGTCAGTTCGTCGCTCTTTCCGTCTGACTTTGACGTTCCAGAGAGACCGAGCATGAGTTCGGTGCAGCCGTTCCCGACATCCACGCACACGATTCGCATTGACGACCTGAGCTTTATGTCTGGTGGCGCGGTGGCTGGGACAAGTCAAGCCGCATTCGACTATGGTCGCGACGCCTTTGATGACTGGGACAAGACTGATGCAGGGTACCCGGTTGATGATGCGCCAACGACGGTGTATGACGAGGATGAGGACGAAGACGATGACTCCCTGACGATGGTCTATGAGGAAGAAGAGGCTCGCCCCACGTGCAAGCTTACGCGGACCTCGACGGGAGACGTCATTAGCTGTGATTCGCTGCCCATGACGTTGGGGCGCGGTAGTAAGGCGGACGTGAGAATCGCAGGCAATCCATACGTGGGGCGCAAGCACGTGCGTGTGACCGAGCGCAATGGTGAGTTCTACGTGGAGGATCTGGGTTCGGCAAACCATACGTTCATCAACGGGACTCAACTCGCGCCGGAGCAGCCGACGCCAATTCACGACGGTGACGTCATCGCATTGGGCAAGGAAGAGCTGACGGTAACGATAGAGTAGTGTGAAACGGTAGAGAGTGACGTTCACGAAGGGGGTGGTGTGCATATGATTTGGGAAGACGACATATTGACTCAATATATGGGTTCGACATCCTCTGAGGATGATTCCGTCGATAGTACATATGTATACCATCTCGGTACAGAAGTGGAGCAGCCTGGGACAAGTTACTCATATGAGTGCGTTCTCCATCGAGAGCGTACCGGTGAACGAATAATGATTAATCCGCCTGCGATCATTGGCCGCGGACGTCAAGCCAACGTGAAGTTAACGGGCAACTTGGCTATCAGTCGCACACACGCCAAGTTGCAGGTTGCCCAAGGAAGGCTGTACATCATTGACTTGGGTTCCGTTAACGGAACGAGAGTACGTGGAGAACGTATTGCACCGCAGGTTCCGGTAGTCGTTCAAAATGGGGATGAGATTTTCTTTGCGTCGGAGCAATTCCGTTTGTACGTGAGAGAACAGGGGAGTGACAATGGGTAAGGCGCTGCTCATATCTCTGAGGCATGATGACATGAGTAGGACGTTCTCGGTCGACGAAGTTTCGCAGTCGATGGTTTGGCTGGGTCTTTCGGAAGACGTGACTGCCGAGAACGCCATCGCGGTAGTGCTCTCCATGGACGGCAACCTCGTAATGAGGCCGACGCGCAATCACGAATTGCTCGTGCGCCAAAACAAGAAGGTCACCGAGTATCGTCTGCCGCGAGAGAGCGACTCCATACTCTTTATATCAGACATAGACACAAAGGAGATGACGCGTATCCATGCGCGTCCCGTTACAGACGGTATGCGCGAATACGGCAAGATACTCTTTACGCAGGATGTGTCTATCACGGTCGGTAGGAGCGAGAATTGTGGCATCTTCTATCCGAGTCGCTTCATCTCGTCCCAGCATGCGCAGATTGATTACCTTCAGGGACACTTCACCATAAAGGACCTGGAGAGTGGTAACGGCACACTTGTAAACGGCGAGTATCTGCTGCCGCATCATCCACACGATCTCTCCGTGGGCGATGTCGTGCAGATTCTTGACCTGACTCTCATGGTCGGTAAGGGTTTCCTGAGCAGCAATCATCCGGAAGGGGTGCAGTTCCGTCGTGTCGTTGGTGCACTCCCCATCTCTCATGATGACCTAATCGGGAGATTCCCAAAGCCAGACGAATCCAAGGGAGAGCTGGCGCTATTCTATCCTGCACCCCGTCTTTCCCGTACTGTTGCAGATTACGAGTTGCAGGTGGATGATCCCCCGCCAAAGAAGGAAGAGGACGATGCGCCATTCCTCATGCAGCTCGGCCCCTCTATGTTTATGGGTCTCTCATCCATCTTTATGGCTTCGTCGGCCGTGGCGCGCCTCGCTGACGGGGGTAATGTGCTTTCCACGTTGCCACAGGTGGCGATGTCGATATCGATGCTTGGTGGTTCTCTGATTTGGCCGATTATCTCGAAGAACTACAACCGCCGTCGGGATCGGCGTCTTGAAGAGAAGCGATCTCGTCGTTACGTGGAGTATCTCGATGGGGTTGAGAACCAGCTTATAGATGAGGCGCGTCTGCAAGGCGAGATTCTGCGCGAGAACCGTTTGCCCACTGCCGAAATTATTGAGCGCGCTCACCATCTCTCTCCCTTCATGATGAATCGCATGAGCGTGCATGAAGACTTCCTGGAATTGCGCGTCGGCATGGGTGATGTTGATTTGGCGGCTGGGGTCAGATGGCCGCAGCGGAGGTTTTCGCTGAGCGAGGATCCGTTGCTCAACAAAGTAAAGGATCTATCCGACAATCCACCGCGTGTCGACAACGTGCCGATAGCCTTCAATTTGTTTAAGCACAACATTGCTGGCATCGTTGGCCCGCGAAGCAAGGGCTGGGAGTTTCTGCGCGGCTTGTTGGTGCAGATTTGTGGTTACCACAGCTATCAAGACGTCAAGGTGCTTATGATAGCGGATCGGGCTGAGCGAGCCGAGTGGAGCTTCCTTTGCTCGATGCAACACTTCTACGATGAGTCAGGCACGCATCGCTTCATAGCCCTCACACCCGATGGCATGATTGAGGAGAACCTCTTCTTTGCGAGCGAGCTGGCACGCCGAACTGGCGAGCGGGTAGACAACGTCGGTGACTTGGGGACTTACTACGTCATCGTCTGTACCAACAAGTCCCTTGGTGACCGATTTGAGGTCATGAGCGATATCATCAATCTCCATGGTAATGTGGGCTTTTCCGTAATATATCTTGGGGAAAGCCTGCATGAACTCCCGCGCGAGTGCACCTACATCATCGACTTGGCGCGCGAGTCGGAACGCTACTTCTCCTCGCAGGGAGGGGCTGTAGATGTGGGGGATTCTCGGCGCAGCGCCTTTATGTTTGAGCAGAGTGATTTCACCGGCACTCGCGTAGACTTTGACCCCGACATCATGGTTACCGCGAGCGAGGCGCGTAACTTTGCGCTTGACATCGCGCGTGCGCGGCTTGACCTCGCTGCTGACCGCTCCATGATGCCTGAGTCGGTCGGTTTCCTCGAGATGTTCCGCGTGGGCAACGTCGCACATCTCAACATCGCGCAGCGTTGGGCCGACAATGATGCCTCGCGTACGCTGCAGACGCCTTTGGGTGTGGATGAGCTTGGCGAGCATGCCACGCTCAACTTGCACGAGAAGATTCACGGTCCTCATGGTCTGATTGCCGGTACGACTGGCTCGGGTAAATCGGAGTTCATCATTACGTACATACTGTCCATGTGCGTGAACTACGCGCCGGATGAGGTGGCTTTTGTTCTCATAGACTACAAAGGCGGTGGCCTTGCCGGTACCTTTGAGAACGAACGTTATCATCTGCCCCATCTCGCAGGCACGATTACCAACTTGGACGGCGGAGCGATTCAGCGTTCCCTCGTGTCCATTCAGAGCGAGAACCGGCGTCGTCAGGATATGTTCAACAAGGCGCGTGATATCACGGGCGAGTCAACCATGGACATCTACAAGTATCTTTCGTACTACCGCCAGGGCATTCTTACCGAGCCACTACCGCACCTTATGATCGTCGCTGACGAGTTTGCCGAGCTCAAGCAGCAAGAACCCGAATTCATGGATGAGCTCATCTCTACCGCGCGTATCGGTCGTTCGCTGGGTGTGCATCTCATCCTCGCTACGCAACGTCCTACGGGCGTCGTTAACGATCAGATCTGGGCAAATGCTACGTTCAAGATTTGTCTGAAGGTAAACGACGCGACGGATTCAAAAGAGATGATTCGTCGTCCGGATGCGGCGGAAATCAAGAATGCTGGTCGTTATTACCTTATGGTTGGCTTCAACGAGTCATTCTCAAGCGGGCAGGCGGCGTATGCCGGCGCTCCTTATATCGAACGTCAACAATATGAGCCAAAGACGGACAACGCAGTCGATTTGATCGATGACGAGGGAGAGGTCATCACAACGCTTCGCCCGGTATCAACGGCGAACAAAAGTGGTCTCACTGAGGTCAATGCAGTGCTCAACCAGCTGATGGCTACAGCCGACAGCCTGGGAAAGCATGCCAAGCGTCTTTGGCTCGATCCGCTGCCCACTCGACTGCCGCTGGCGAAGCTCGTGCAGAAGTATGGCACCATTCCCGACAAGGGATTCACCTTTGTGCTGGGAGAGGTTGACGATCCCAAGCGCCAGAATCAGTTCCGTTATGAAGTCAATCTGGTGGAGACTGGACACGTTATGTTCTACGGTACGCACAACTCGGGCGTGGGAGAGCTCGTTGGAGCGTACATCTATGACCTGGCTACGCGCTATGACACCAACCAGTTCTGGTTCTACGGTATCGATTTTGGTGCTGGAGCGATTTCCGCCCTTTCCGCGTTGCCGCAGTGCGGAGGTGTGGCGCTTGCTGGTGAGGACGAGAAGCTCGTCAACTTGCTCAAGTTGCTTCTTTCCGAACTTGAACAGCGCAAGGGCGTCATCGCCAAGTTCAAGTCGCTGGATGCGTATAACCGACATGCTCGTGAGATCGGAGAGAGCCCAATTCCTCGCATCGTGTTGGCCGTCGAGAATATCGCCTCGTTTAGGGAGCGCTACGACAATCTGCTCGAGCAACTCGTGAGCTTGGCCATGGATGGCTCGATGTGCGGTATCCACCTTATGGTGACTTCGGTGGGAGCAAACACGGCGGGCATGAAGCTCAAGCAGCACTTCAACATGGATGTGGTGTGCGCCATGAACGACCCGGCGGACGCGGGCTACATCCTTACGAATGCCCGTCATGCGCCGACGCCCAACAATCCCGGCCGTGGCCTCATCAACATCGGCAAGGAGGCGTTCGAGTTCCAAGGGCCAGCCATTGCAGATGACGAGGAATCTGAGGCGTCAGCAATACAGTCACTCGCGTCATCGATGCGTGCGCGTTGCGAGCGACTTGCGCGCGAGATACCCGTTCTGCCCACGCGCGTCCATGTGGCCGATATGGGCGAGAAGGTACGTTCGCATATGGTGCCCGTGGGATTCTCGAAGAAAGATGTCGAACCGTTCTTCTTCGACGTGCGCAAGTTCCCGTACATGCTGGTCCTTGGCGAGGACAACGAAGTGCTCGGCGTTTGGTTGGACGGCCTGCGTGAGTGGTTTGCGGCGCGCGGAATAACGTATCGGTTTGTGGATACGGATGGTGTGCTTACGGGTGCGGACGACGATCCTTGGGTGCTTCAGACGCTTGAGGCGGTGGAGGAGTACGTACTCGGACTACCGCCCAATCCTGTCCAGTCGGATTATCTCATCCTGACGAGTATCGCGAAGACCATGAGCGCCCTCTCTCAGCAAGCTGCGCCTATTTTAAATAGCTTCATCGTGGATGAGCGTACGAGGGGAAAGACGGTTGTGATTGCCGTCTCTGAGCTCATGCGCGTAAAAGGTCTGTTTGACCCGTGGTTCACGTTCCTCAAGAATCCGGGCAGCGGCCTATGGGTGGGCAACGGCTTTGGCAATCAGTCCATACTGCAATACGGTCGTACCCTTCCCGAATACAATCGTCCGGCGAAACGCTCGGACGGATACGTGGTGGCGAGAAATGTGGTCACAAGCGTGCGGCTCCTGGAAGCGGAGTCAGTGGCGGAATCAAACGAGGAATAGGAGGAGGATGCAGGTGGCAAGGTTGAAGGTAGACACCGATTCCATGCAGAGGCTCGAACAGAGCATGAAAGAATGGATCTTCGAAACCGCCGATTCGATGTCGCGGATGCGTGATCTGGTGGCAACGCTCGATGCATCTTGGGAAGGCCTTAACCATGACAGCTTCATGGAATCCTTTGAGGCGCGCAAGGACAACGTCAAGGCACAGGCACTCACCATCGAGACGTTTTCCGATGCGCTCACGCAGGCATCACGTCTGTATATGGAGTTGGAGTCGGAAGTGGCAGATACGGTAGCGAAGCTATAGGGGAGTGATGCACATGGCAGCAGGTGGAGCTGGTGAGGTCACACGCGTTGACATACCCAATCTGCGAGAGGTGGCCTCTCAAGGGCGGCAGACGGTCAGCGGCTTTCGATCGACGCTAGACAAGATGGAACAGGCCATGAATGCCTCCGAGTCGTTCTGGGAGGGAGATGCGGCGGAGCTCTACCGCAGCGTGTTCCGTCGTGAGATTGGCGCATTGAGGCGAGCATTCGAGGAGTTTGCCGAGTATCCAAATGACCTGGATAACTTTGCCGACATCTACGAAGGAACCGAGCATAGGGCAGAAAGCATTGCGAGCGAAGCACAGCAAGCCGTATGGGCAGCGGTGTAGGGGCGATACGTATGGGCTTCATTCATATCAATATCAATGACGCATATGCTGAATCGCAGAATCTGCGGCTTCAGTCCGAAGAGCTGGAGGCCCACTCCGATGAATTGGCGCGTGAGGCCGAAGACCTCATGAACGTCTGGCGAGGGGCGAGTGCCATGCGCGTTCAGGAAGTCATAGAGCATAGGGCATGGCAGGCACATAAGATATCACATAACTTAGAGGTCATATCCTCAGCCCTCTATGAGACTGCGAAGACCTTCGACGAGGCGACCAGACCCTCTGGCGGGGGTAGCGTCTCTGGTTAAAGCCATGGCTCCCCCGGCAACGCCGGGGAAGCCAGTGGAAGAAATGGCATGACGTCGCCCAAACACGAGGACGGCTATTGCATAGTAAGTAAGTGAAGGCGGGACAGAAAGGAAACGTTATGGCAACCTACGAGATGAGTTACGGCGAGATTCGCAATCAAAAGGCCCAGATGGACGAGCAGATGCAGGCTCTCGACAGCGCTCTCAAGGCAATGCAGAATGTCGAGGACCAATTCCTCACGGCCGGTCAGTACAACGCGGCTGACCGTCAGGAGATCATGACTCGCTTCGAGGCATACATCGGCAGTGGTGAGCAGCTTCGCCAGACGGGCGTCAGCAACTCAGAGACCCTTGAGCAGGTCGCAAGCACCTATCAGAAGGCGGAGCAGGGCTAAGCTAAGCACAGCTTGGCACGTCACAGACAAGTAGAATCAAGATTTAGTGCAAAGGAGCGGTCATGGAAATCACAGTAACTATTGTTGATTTTGGGCTTATGCAGCAGGCAATCGATGGATACAAGAAGGTATCGAGCGAGATTCAGGCAATCATCGATGCGTATCAGCTCATCCTGAAGGCATTGCAAGTGGCGCAGGTCTTCACTGGTGGCGCGGCATCGGCAACGATTGCCGCCATTCAGGCCTTGGTCAACGCCATGAATGAGGCTAAGGCAAACCTCGATGAGCTCGTGAACGCCCTGTCACAGAAGCTCGAGAACTATCAGGCAGCCGATACTCAGGCGCAGCAGATTGCTGGCAACGCTCAGCAGGCAGTGTGGCAGACGGTCTAAGCAAACGACGCATTAGGATATAAACATGAGCGAGTATTACGCCGAGCACGAATCAATCGAAGAGGTGAGCGCCAGACTCAAGGAGGATTCGTCCCAGATGGAGACGAGTGCGACGGAGCTTGATGCGTCGCGCCGAAAGATTGAGCAAAGCGATTCGCTCACCGCGTACGGGTATGCAAGTCTCGTTGATCAGACAAGGCGGAGCGTCTACAGGCTCTCGAGGCGCGAAAACAGGATAGCGAACGTCCTTGATACGGTGTCTGCCCTTTATGCAGATTATGAAGGCAGGGTTATCGCCGCGCTGAATGATTCGACTTCTGCGGGGAACAACTACTCCAATGAGTCGCGATATGAAGTGCGCGATATGAACGATGGCGTTATTATCAACCCGGCGATCTACCCGGGCCCTGGTGGGGTGACTCCGGGAGTGCCTGGCAACGGCGGGAACACCGATCCGAATGCGGGCGGAAACCAAGGTACCAATACGCCCTTGAACCCTCCGACGTCTGGCACAATCCCAAGCAACAACGAGATTACCGACTACATCAACCCGACACCCGAGCAGAAGCGAAGGTACACGCTTGAATGGCTCGAAAAGACTCATCCGGAATTGCTCGAGCAAATCTACGATCGTCTTCACGGCGGTGCGGCTGGCACGGTAGCCTCCGGTGCTTTTACCGCTGGCATGGGTGGTGCCATGTATTGGGGGGCATCCAGGCAGAATCCATCGATGGGTGGCTTGGGCGGATCACAAGCTGGCACAGGAACAGGTTCTTATGGGAGTGGTTCGGGTCAGTCTCAGCCTGTTGCGGGAACCGGCACTTCTGCTGGTGGTACAGGTAGTGGTGCTGGATCGGGTCTTGCAGGCGACGCTTCGGGCATGGCTGGTGACGCAGGCGCGGCCGGTGGTTATGATTCCGGCGGCGTAGGTGCCGGCGATGCTGGCGGAGCTGGCGCTGGCGGGGCTGGTGTCGGTGGCATGGGCGAAGACGCTGATTGGGTTGCCGATATGCTTAATGACGCCGTCGACTCAGACGCGGCGCAAGCTGCCCAAAGCGCGATAGGCGGAGCGGCAAGTACGACTAATCCTGAGGCGACTGCTTCTGGTGCCGCGGCGCTGACTGATAGCGCGAGTGCTGGCTTTGCAACAGATGAGCAGAGTGGCTTTGCGCGCATGATGTCTGATTTGGGCGCTGGACTACTTGGCGCGGTGCGCAAATACGGTCTGAATGCGGGCATTCTCGCTGGAGGTGCCGGAGCGGCTTATGCCTCAAGCGGCGTAGCCATAGAAGCCGTTGCACACTGTGCTGAGTTTGTGGCTACCAAGTGTATGCCGGGAGTACGGGGCTTTATGAATCAGGTCTCTGCGGCTGCGCAAGTGACGCGTGTGAGCATTCGCATGACGTTGGGCAACATCGTGCAGGGGGTGAGCAACCTTGCTGGATAAGCTAGCCCCCATCGGCTCGATAGTGCGTGTGCAAGACGTGCTGCTTGTGGTGGTCGGCCATCGGATGGCGCGTGACGAGCAGGAGATCGGACTATGCTATCTGCTTGTTCCGTATCCGTTGGGCTTTGTGAGGGCTCAGAACCTCTCGATTACCCCCGTGAGAAAGGTGGACGAAGTTGTGTTCACCGGCTTGTGCACCGAGGAGGGCATGAACTATCTGGCGGGATTGTCCGAGGCGGCAGAGTCTGCCAAGGGCGTTGGGTACCACGACTATGCAGATGCCGTCCTTGCATTCAACAACTACCTTAAGGAAGAGGGTGCCGCCAATGAATGATATGAGCATCCTCCCCATAGGCAGTGTCGTGCGATTCGCATCGACCGATGCGTTAGCTATGATACTGGGCTATGAACCAATCGTTGGTGACGAACGTGCCGACTATCTTGGCGTTCCCTATCCTATGGGTCTCGTGACCGACGACAGCGCGATTGCGTTCGACAGGGCTGCGATAGACGACGTAGTGTTCGAGGGGTATACGGATGAAGAGGGCCAGAAGGCCTTTGATGCGATTCGCTCCCTTCATCAGGCGTCGGAAGACATGCTAGAGCAGGTGAGTCGCTTCATTGAGTCGCTTACGCCTGAGCGTGTACAGGAGCTACGCGAACGCTATGCGCCAACCCCTATGCCTGAGGGATTTGAGATTCCTGAGGGCTATGAGGAAGTACTGATTGACTAAAGCATGTGTGTGCGGGGCAGCGTCGTATAATGTTGCCTCGCACACACCGTTTATTCGTGGAGTTCGCTATGAGAAACAAGATTTTGCTCAATGTGTTTTTGCCGGCGACGCAAAAATCGTATGAGTTTCGTGTGCCTCTCGACCTTTCGGTCGAGGAGGGTTCGCGTCTTATCTCCCGCATACTGAACTCGCGCGAGACAGTTCGCTACGCCGCCTCGGATGACGTTGATCTCATGATGCTCGACGGTAAGGATTCGGGAGCGATTCTGAGTCCTCTTGAGACATTCAAGTGGTATGTAGAACACAATCAGCTTGTGGACGGTTCCTCCTTGGCCTTGATGTAGGTGTTTTGCCGTGAAGTGCCAGGTTGCATGGAATTGGAAAGCTGGACGTACTGAGCTCGTGGTGTCCTCTCAAAAGCGCGAACGACTTGCGCTTTCAGAGGCGGAGTGGCTAGCTGGTGAGCCATCCCCACGTCTAATTCCTGCGTTTTTTGAGTATTCTCAAGCCGAGGCCAAACGCGTGGTTGTTCGTTACGAAATCACGGGCACCACAAAGCTCTCGAAGCTGCTTAGGCGCCGCTCACTTGGCGCTGAGCAAGCGTCTCGTTTGTTGCTGGGACTTGAGGAAGCGGTTCACGCATGCACGAAGGCTTCTATGCTCATCGATAAGGTGCTATTCAGTCCCGATTTTGTCTATCTTGACGAACGTCAGAATCCAAATTTCATATTTGTGCCGTTTTCAAACACGGCATTTGATGCTCGTCTCAACTCACCCTTCGTCATGCTTTCGGCTATG
>CACXDP010000034.1 GCA_902766445.1 uncultured Coriobacteriaceae bacterium | reverse complement strand
GTCGCGCGCGTGTTGGTGAAGCTGGCGGTGGAGCCGGCCTCGGAGATGGTGCCCGTGTCGCCGTCCTTCGCGGTCGTGAAGCCGGCCTCCGCCGCCTCGGTCACGGCGTAGGTCGCGCCGGTGGGCAGGCCGTTGATGACCTTGGACTGGCCTCCCTTGAGTGAGAAGTACGCGTTACCGTCTGCATCGAACGAAAGACCACCAAAGGTCTTCGCGAGGGCGGCGGCGGAGAGACCCTCGACCTTGACGGTGAAGGCGAACTCAACACCCTTGTCCGCGGCAAGGTCGGACTCGACGGTCTTCTTGACCTCGAGGCTGCCCGTCTTGCGCGTGTTGGTGAAAGCAGCGGTGGAGCCGTCCGCGGTGACGGTGCCCGACTTGGAGGAGCTGGCGTTCGTGAAGCCGTCGGGCACGGTCTCCGTCACTTTGTAGGTAGCATTGAGAGGCAGGCCATCGATGGACTTCTTTCCGCCGTGCTTGAGGGAGAAGGTAGCTTTACCACCGGAGAACTCGAGGCCGCCGTAGGTCTTGGAAAGCGCATCTTCGGAGAGCCCGCCAAGCTCGACCTCGAAGGAGAACTCGACGTCCGTGTCTGCTGCCAGGTCAGAGTCAACATCCTTGGAGACGGTAAGCGTCCCGGTGTCACGCGTGTTGGTGAACGCGGCAACGGACTCCTCGTCGCCAATTGTTCCAATCTCATCCGAACTCGTGGTCGTCATGTCCTCGACCGGCGTCTCAACCACCTGATAGTCGAGGCCCTTAGGAATGCCAGTGATGGACAGCTCGCCGCCTGCGCTCACCTCTATGCCCGTGGCCACACCACGAGTGAAACTGATGCCCGCGTAGGTGCCAGTCACATTCTCATTAGCCCTTACCGTACCACCCGCCTTTGTGCCGAGCGTGACGGCAAAGACGTACTTGGTGTTGGCGTCCGAATCTTCTGCCAAGTCGCTCTCGACTGTCTTCGTAATCTTGAGGTCACCCGTCTTGCGCTCGTTGCTAAAGGTCGCCGTGAGATCCTTGCCCACAGCGAGAGCCTCCACCTTCACAGCGCTCGGCGACTCGTCAGCGTCCACGTAATCCGCGGAGAGGTTCGCTTCCGTAGCATACAAATCCGCAACCGTGTAATCGGTTCCTACCACTTGTGCGCTCGTATCCTCGGCAATCGTAAGCTCTATTCCGACCGGCACACCCTTGAAGGTAATCGATGCCGGTGTTCCCTCCTCCGCACTGATGCTGAACGAGTTCATGGCCTGGGAATTCTTGCTGTCCTTGATCTTGCTGAGGTTGATGGTCTGGGTACCGCCCCTCTCCTTCCCCGTCGCGACAAACGCGAACGCACGCGTCGTCGAGGGGATGTCCGTGAGGTTCTTTACGACCGTCACGGATTGCGTCTTACGTGTGTTGGTAAACCTGACAGCAGCCTTGTTGCTCGTGGTCGCAACATCAAATGTGGCTGTGCGGCCATTCACCACAAGGTTCTCTACCGAGTCGTCATCCGCACGCACCGTCGTGTCATAGTCGTTCACATCGCCGTCTTCAAGCGTCTCCGAGAGCGTGACCTCAGTGCCCACGGGCATATAGAAGGTGGCCGTACCGATGGTGGCTTTGCCGCCAGCGTCCTTCGCGACATCGTCTCCTGCACTGATCGTCTTGGTGACCGTACCACCTTCACCTTCCGTGAGGCTGTGCTTCCTAATGCCATCGAACCACTCATAGGTATAGTCGTTGCCAGTACCTGCGAACTTCGCACTAAACGTGAAGCTACGCGCCACGCTGCCATACTTGTCAACGATGTCCTTTGTGACATTGATCGGCACGACCTTCATCCACACGACCTTGCTGTCGCTGCGCGCTCCGCCCGTGAGACCATTTCGATCGTTGATGAAAAGGTCCAGGTTGTCAGTTGCCCCTGTATAGCTGCCAAAGTCGTCGAGGACGTCGCCACGAGAGACATAAGGCTGTGTCTCGGCGTCTCCCGTTACGTACACACCCACGTAGGCACCAGCGGAGAGACCAGAGGTGTTGATGATCTCATTGGCGTTTTGGTCAAGGAACACGTTGCACGCCGTCGAGCCGTCAGCCATCGTATTGCTCTGCACCTTGGCATCACCAGAGAAGGACAGGCGCGCTGTGCTGCCACCGACGGAAATTCCGCCCTTGGGTCCCTTGTTAGCAGTTACGCTGCCGCCGCTCATTGACATCGTGGCATTGTCAGCGACGAACACCGCACTGCCCGAGGATGCCTCGTTGCGCTTGATCTCGCCGGCAGACATCCCAAGCAAACCTTCCTTTACAAAGACGCCCGCGCCGTTGGTGGCGGAATTCCCATTAATGGCGCCACCCGAAACGGTAATCGTGCCCTTGTTTTCGTACACGCCGCCGCCATTCTTGGCAGAGTTTTGAGCGATTGTGCCGCCATTCATCACCACGGCTGAGTTGCCAGTCGCGTAGATGCCGCCACCGTTGTTGCTTGCGTTGTTGTCTGTGACACTCGCATCGCCATCAACCGCGAGACTACCCTTACCGACGGAAATGCCACCGCCGTTTCCGGTCGCCGTGTTGTTCTTGATGCTTCCGCCCGTGATGGTGTTGCCAGTCGTAGCAGCGCTGTTCGACGCAATGCCCGCACCGTTGATAGCCTTGTTCCATGAAATGGTCCCGCCACTCATCGCAATCGTCGCGTTGGCATCAAGGTATACGGCACCTCCATCAGTCGCGGAGGTGTTTCTAGCAATGATTCCGCCCGCAATCTCAACGGAACCGGCTGCATATACTGCACCGCCCTTGCCAGCTGAGGTGTTGTTCTGGATGTTCGCAGAGCCGCTAATGTTCACGCTCGCGCCGGAGGACTTAATGGCGCCACCGTCGCCCGCCGCAGTGTAGATGGTTCCACCCTCCGGCTTGGTCGCGCCACCGTTCGCCGCGCAACCAGAGATGCTGCCGTCCACGGCCACTGTACCCGCAGCAGCGGTAATCGCACCACCGTCACCCGTCGTCTCGCAATTGGAAATAGTACCGTGCATAGTAAGCGTACCACCCGCCATGTAGATGGCACCGCCACCGTCAGCCGCAGTGACCTTGGAATTGCGCAACGTGGCATCCTCGCTCACAACGAGGGATCCACCGAGCATGTTTACGATTCCGCCCTTGTAAGCAGTTGAATACGCATCCTTGTTGCCATCAAGAGCGATGAGGCCGAGCGTCACGTTACCGTTGGTCGCAAACATACTGCCTGTGGTATCGGATGCGCCTTCATAACCACGCTTGATGACGCTCGCCGTGCCCTCGGTACCAGCGTAGGGGTAGTTGTCCTCGTCAGCTGTGCTCGCGGTAGTTAGAGTGACGACCTTGCCCTCAGCTCCAAGAGAGACACCGGACTCAAGTTCATACTCAGGCACGAGCATCTTGACTTGGTACTGGTTGCCACTGTAGGCCTGATCCTCACTAATATATAGTGTGCTGGCGAGCTTATTGGCAACCTCGGAGGTGAGCTCTGTATAGACGGCGGGCTTGGTCAGTGCGGCATCCTCGTAGAGCAGGTTGCCCGATTCGTCCGTAATCTTGCACACCGCACGACGATTCGTTATCGGGACCTCGATGGTGCCCATTTGAATCACGCCAGTCTCCTTGCTGACCGGGATGAAACCCTGTGCCGCAGTCTCTTCAATCGTGTATCCGACGCCAATGGGCAGACCGATTGCCTTTGCATTCTTGCCTCCCCTGAGCGTGAACGTCGCAACACCGTCCTTGAAGGTCATGTCACCGTACGTCTTGCCGCTGGGAGTCTCCGGGGTTATCGCTCCGATAGTTGTGTCATCGAGCGTTACCGTGAATGCGAAGTCGACGTTTCCATCCGATGCAATGCTGCTCTGGACCGCTTTCGAAACGGTGAGCGCACCCGACTTGCGTGTATTGGTGAAGACAACGTCCGTACGAGCTGTGCCGATTACACCCCTGTCGTTCTCTTTTGTGGTCGTGAAGCCAGCGTCCTCTTCCTCTTCGACGGTGTAGCTAGCACCCACTGGCAGACCCCTCGCCACGATGGACTCGCCCTTCTTGAGTGAGAATGTCGCGACGCCATCCTTGAAGGTCATGGCGTTGGTATCATTCGCATTGCCATACGTGATGCCATCGGGATGCTCCACGTCTGTCTTGCCGACGGAGGTTCCCTCTAGCCTCACGGTAAAGTTGAACGCAACATCCTTGTCTGCCGCGAGGTCGCTCACCACGCGCTTCGTCACGACCATATCGCCCGTCTTGCGCGTATTGATGAAGGTCGTCTCGCTGGGCGTGCTGGCGATGTTGCCGGTGTACGCGCCTTGCCTCATCGTCGTGAAGTTATTATCTGCCGCCTCGGTTACTGTGTACTTGACGCTTTGCGGCAAGCCCTTAATAGTACGGCTCTCGCCGTGCTTGAGCGGGAAGGTCGCGACGCCCGACGTAAACGAAATGCCGCCCGCAATCGCAGTGCCGTTCTCGTCCTCTGCGTCATACGACTTGGTAATCTTTGTATCGCCGAGCGTCACTTTGAAGGTAAATGCTCGATTGTCATCGCTGTCCATCTCGCTTACGACGGTCTTGCTGACCTTGAGGTCACCCTTCTCGCGCGTGTTCGTAAACGTCGCGGTCTTGGTGCTAGCGGCAATCGTGCCTGTCGCACCCGTGCTCTCGGTCGTCATGCCCGCAACAGAAGCTTCGCTAACCATGTACTCGAGACCTTGGGGAAGACCGCTGAAGGTCTTGGACACACTCGCTGCCGTCTCTTTGCTGGTAAGGGTAAACGTAGCGACGCCCTTGGTGAACTGGACGCTCGAGTACTTCTTGTTCACGCTTTCGTCGGTAACAAACTCGTTCCCATCGGTATGTCCAAGCTTGACGGTGAATGTATACTTCCTAGTCTTGTCGGCATACAGGTCGCTGACCACTTTCTTGGTAACGGTCAGCTTTCCTGTCTTGCGCGTGTTTGTGAACGACGCCTTGGATTCGGTGCCACTGATGGTGCCCGACGCCCCAGTAACCGCAGTCGAGAAGAGTGAGTCCGCCGTCTCTTTGACCGTGTATCCCACGCCCACAGGGAGGTCCGTCGCCTGGACGCTCTGACCGTTCCTAAGCGTAAACTCCGCCACGCCATTCCTGAACGTCATTCCACCGTGCACGGCACCATCCGTGTCAAAGAGCGAGGTCTGACCAATAGTCGTGTCACTCAGCGTCACGACGAATGAGAACTCCCGCCCCGCATCAGTATTCGTATCTGCGGTAAGGTCACTCTTGACCGTCTTACTCACGGTGAGGACGCCCTTCTTGCGTGTATTGACGAATGCCGCAAGAGACGCTTGGTTGCCCTCAGTGTCCAAGTCGGCGTCAACCACGATGGTTCCCGTCGCGCTGTTGCCCTCCTCACCGTTGACGCTGGTCTCGAAGTGGCTATCCGTAGAGGTTTCGGTGACTGTATAGGTAACTTCGGAAGGAAGACCAGTAGCCGTCTTGCTCTGCCCCTTCGTAAGGCTGAAGCTTGCCGAGCCATTCGAGAATGTCATATCGCCATACGTCCCGTTGACCTTCGAGTCGCCCATCTTCACGATGAACTCAAAGGTCTGAATCGCGTCAGACGACAACTCGCTCTCTATCTCCTTGCTCACAGTCAGGCTACCCGTCTTGCGCATGTTCGTAAAGGCAGCAGTCTTTTGCGAAGCTGCGATGGTTCCCGTTGCATCACTGCTATCCGTCAAGTCAAACATGTCCTTCGCGCCTTCTACGACTTGATAGTCAATGTCTCGCGGAAGACCCGAAATCGTCTTGGTGGCAGCTCCGGTTAGCGTGACGGTTCCCACGCCCTTCGTGAACTTGACGCTGCTGTAGGTCTTGTTGATTCCTTCGTCTGCGGAGAACGTACCGTCTTCGTTTTCGTGGCCAAGCGTAACGGTAAACGTAAACCTCTCGTCTCTGTCAGCTGTGCGATCGCTCACGATAGACTTCTTTATAGCAAGCTTGCCAGTCTGCCGTGTATTGGTAAAGGCAGACGTGATTATGCTGTCGTTGATCTTGCCACTCGCGTTGGTTTTCTTCGAATTCGAGAAGTTGGCAGGAACGGTCTCGGCTACGGTATATGAAATGCCTTGTGGCAGACCAACAGCCTCTACCGACTCACCATGCTTGAGCGAGAAGTTTGCCACGCCATTCACAAACGTCATTGACGTGCTGTGATCGGTACTGTAGTAGGTCTTGTTGATGCTCGTGTCGCCCAACGTCACCGTGAAGGGGAACGAGACATTGGTCTTATCAGCCGCGGCATCACTTACCACGGTCTTCGTCACCTTGAGGCCACCAACCTTGCGTGTGTTTGTAAACACGACGTTGTTGTTCTCACCCGCTCGGAGAGGTACGTCTTGCACGACCTCTACCCCTTCGCCATTAACCTGCATCGTGGTGGTGAAGTCCTTGTCGGCATCCTCGATAACGCTATAAGAGATGCCCGTGGGCAGCTTTTCTGCTGTCAGCGATTCCCCATTGCTCAACGTGAACTCAGCAACGCCATTATTGAACTCCATGTTTCCGTAGTAGCTGCTCAATAACCGGCTATCGTTGAACTCGCCCCTCAGCAATACTCTGAAGGAGAACTGTTTCTCATTGTCACCGTCTTCCTCGCTCACGACGTTCTTAGTGATAGTAAGGTCGCCGGTCTTGCGTTTGTTCTTGAAATTGGCCTCAAGCAGTCGAGTTTGCACATCGTCAGCAGTTGCCGTATAGGTCGTTCCTTCGGTCACTCGACCATCATAGCCCACTATCTGGGTGTCGAAATCATCAGCATTCGTTTCAGTAATGGTATAGCCCTGTACAAGGACGTCGCTACGGATGTAGATGGCCGACTTATAATCGTCGTCCTTTAGGGTGAAGTGTGCAACGCCACCCTCGAAATGCATCTTGTGGTCGCCAAAGCCATAGTCACCCTTGACGCTCTTGTCCTCCAACGTCACAGTGAAGTTAAACTCCCTCTCGTAATCATCAACCAGAGGGCTATCCACCGACTTGCTTACCACAAGCGTACGCATATCGGCCCACACGATCTTGTTCGTGGTGCCCTCATAGGTACCACGAAGGCCATTTTGGTCGTTCACAAACAGCGCGAGCGTCTCGTCATTTGCTCTTGTGACGCGTGTACCAAACTGATCTCCCTGAACACCAGGTTTGGGCCAAGAGCCACTTGCCGACTTTCCATAGCCATAGATACCAATCAGCGCATTCTCGCCAAGCTCCGCACCCTCAGTTTGTATTATCCCGACACTCTTCTGGTTCAGATCGACGTTGCACTTGGATCCATCGCCCTTAGTGTTGCCATACACATAGGGATCTCCGGAGAAATATACCCTCGGATTCGTACCAGCGAAGGTCATGGCACCGCCAGCGTTTGCGGCCTTGTTCCTAGTTATCCTTCCGCCTGACATATATAGATATGACGGTGGATCATTCCAATTGGCCAGGAAAACTGCACCGCCATTGTTAGTGGCTTCGCACCTCTCGATAGTGCCCCCCGTTATGTAAAGGTTGGCATTGTTCAAGTAGATTGCTCCACCATCCTTTGCTTTGCACCCTGTGATTAGGCCACCCGAGATTACGATGCTTCCATATCCTTTTTTGAAGATTGCGCCGCCACTCTCATTCTGGCAGTTACGAATGATTGCCCCATCTCTCATTTCAATATTGCTGAATTCCGTGTATATGGCTCCACCACGGCCGTTAGGATTGCCTGTTCCGCTTGATTTCGAATTCTGAAGAATTGCACCCGCATCCAAAACGAGATTTATAGGCTGAGTAGTGGCACTACCGTTACCGGTTGGAATCCTTATGATTGGACCATTAGCAGTTGCCGTAATCGTATCTGATTTGCCGTCAAGGACGATATTCCTAAGTGTCAAATTCGCCTTAACGCTAATCATAGTGCCTGCGGCACCCACGCCAGTTCCTCTATAAATAGTCGCCGAGTCAGAGCTTCCTCTAAAGGGGAATCCATCAGCATCATTCTTACCAGCAGTCGTAAATACGATATTATGTGATGTTTGGTTAACGGATATATATTTATTCAAGGTGTACGAATCAACCAGCATCTTGACACAGAAGTCGTTTCCATCGTACTTAGTGCCGTCTTTTTGATACAACTTGATATTGGCCTTAGTGTTCTTTAGGTACCCAAACGCACTGTCCAAACTGGTATTCCCTGAACCATTATCCAAGCTATCAAAGATTGCCGCATCCGTTCCATTCCTGTCAAAGAACAACAAATTGCCTTCGCCATCAGTAATCTTTGCGATCGGGTCACCACGCCATATAATCTTTGTTTGATCGCTCCGGCTGAGAACACCATACAGACTGTTATAGTCACCCCGGAACGCATGCACTATCGGAGAGTATCCAGCGGGGCCGGAGACGCCGTTGGCAACTTTACCGAACTGAGTACCCGCATTGCCCGCAGCAATGACGTAAATTTCGCTGTCACCGTGAAGGTCCCCTGCAGCGATTACGTCTGCCTGGTTGGCGGTCAAACTCTTCGGCAAACGCAAATCTGAAGGATTCCCGTTCAGGAGGGTGTTGTCTTTCACATAGATCGGCTTCTCAAGACTTGGCCCGACCGTGAGCGTGCCGATAAAGTACACGCCACCGGCATTTGCCACATCTGCGTTCGTCGTCAGCGCATTGCCAGTGACACTCGTACCGTTGCGAAGGGTAAGGTTTCCATCGGAATAGACTCCTCCACCATAGTTACCAGCTTTGTTGCTGGAAACATTACAATTATCGAGAATCAGCGAACCCTTTGCGCCATTCTTCTCGGAAGTCAAGCTCACACCACCGCCGTTAAGGTTTGCGGTGTTATTCGTAAAGGTACTATCTATCACCGTTGTGTCTATGTGGTGGAGACGGAACGCTCCACCGTTTTGATTAGCGAAGCAGTCCTTGAATGTACATCCGCTTACCGTCATCTTTCCGATTACGTTCGCGCCTCGCATATACACATTGAATGCTCCGCCATTTCGACTCGTCGCCTGACAGTCTTCGAATCTTGAGTCCGTTACGTTGGAAGTCAGGCTTTCGATCTCAAGACCTCCACCCGCAGCAGCATAGCAGTGCTCGAAAACACAATCGTTAATGCTCGTAGTCGAAGAGTCCTCATATATATAGTTATCGTCAATCCTGTGGAAAAGCGCCCCGCCCTGCTGTGTTGCGTTGCAGTACGCGAACGTATTTCCACTCAATACGAGATGCTCGGCATTTGACCAAATGGCACCGCCACCGAACTTATCTGTATTCGATTTCGATACGCACCTCTCGAAATCTGAGTTCTTTACCGTAAGCTTCCTATCGGTGAAAGCGTTGCTGTTGGAGTAGTCCACATAGAACGCTCCACCGTTGTTAGCCGTAAAGCTAATAACGGATATATTATCAATATCGACTCGACAGTTTTTTGTATTCAGCACGCCACCATCTATTTGGCTAACGGCCACTTCTTTTCCATCAAAAATAATGTCTTTGATTGTCACTCTGGTACCAGGACCGCCGGCAGTAGCCCTGATGAATGACATCGCGTTTCCTTGATCGCGGCTAATTTTTGCGCGGGGATTCTCCTCGTCGGGATTAGCAGGCGTAAAAGAATGCTCTCCCTTCGTCTTTCCCGCGACCGCTGTTGTGAATGTGAACGATTTGCCAGAAGGCACATTGGGCGCATCGGTTCCCGGGATCAGATAATCCCGCAGCATCTCAATCTTTACGGTTTCGTAGTCGTTTCCATCCGAGTCTTTCTCGGTGACTTTATAGTCCGCATAATGTGCCGCACCATCCTCCACTGCTTCCTGCAATGACGCATAGAGGTGCTCTTCCTTCACAGTTCCGTCGGCATTCAACTCCACAATCTTGCAGATGTTCGTGGCATCTCCAAACACTATGTTGATGGTAGAGGTGCTGTTGTTTGCGTTGAAGGTGTTGCCTGTGAGCCTAAAACCTGCCGTTGCCTGCGCGGCATCTAGCGACCCGCTATCGGTCCTTCTGGTAGTTCCATTCACAGCCGTGTCATACGTATACTCGATGGTTTCCTCACCGACGACACCCTGAAGCTTACCGTTCAGCACGTAAGCCTTGTTGTTGACGCCGGGGAACATCATCTTGATGGAGTTATTCGGCGCGAGCTGTAAATCATTCGCACTGATTGGGACGAAATGATCGACCGTAGCACCATTTCGAGCGATAACGAAGCCGAATCCGTTTGATGCCGCGTTGATAGTATTCAGCGTAAGAGAGCTGATGTCCATGGTATGGTCGGTGTTATTCGTCACCGAGATGTATGAAGGATAAGAGAAGTACAGGATGAGCTTATCGACATTCGTCACGACGCTACCGTCACGACGCACGAATCCCCACGTTCCGGCTGAGTTATCCCAATTGACTTGAGAGATGCACTGGTCATAGGAAGTGTCGCCATCTGCAAAGGCGCACGCAAAAGCAATGCCCGCTGCAGTCGCGCCAGACGGGTAATCCGCAGCTAGATCCGCCACGTAATTCTCGATGCTGCTCGGATAGACGTTCTCGTATACCTTCTTCCGCGCCTCCTCTCCCTCATCCGAAGGCGGAAGGTTACTCGGGGTGAACGTTTGACGATATCGCGACTCAATCGTGATGGGCTTACCCCAAACAAGCCAGCTATTGCTTGTGCTTACCGTCATCCCGGGAGTGCGGTCGTTGCTGAAGCAATTTGCGCCATCCGTAGTGGTGTAGCGCCCAAATCGAGCCTGGGACACGCCACGATTGTGATACAGAGTGCCATCGCCGGGAACGAATATGCCCACCGAGGCACCGCTACTCAAACCGTTGGAGTTAATGACGAGCGCTGAATCGGCACTCAGGCACACGTTACGCTGCTCGCCGCCCACCACATTGTCAATGATCACAGGTTTTTCGGAGAAGTTGAGCGTGACGGACGTGCCGCCAATACCCACTGCGCCGCCTTCCGCAGAGGATGCAGCGTTACCAGTCACCTCGCCACCAGTAAAGGTCCCGCTGCCCGCTGCGATGAATATGGCCGCACCATCTTTCGCCTCATTGCTGGAGATGCTTCCCCCAGTCACGTCGACTGATCCCTGCGCAACGTAGACCGCGCCGCCATTGCCTGTCGTGGTCTTATTTGCGGACAGTGTTCCGCCCGAGATGCTTGCGGTACCATCGGCGACATAGATAGCGCCACCGTGGCCACTACCCGTGTTCGTCGCCTCGTTGCCCGAAATCTCGCCATCCGAAACGACGACGCTGCCACCGGCCGCAAATACGGCACCACCCTTGCCAGCAGTGTTGTCGACAATCGCACCACCAACGACATTGACGCTTCCGCCAGAGCTGTAGACGGCGCCACCCTCACCGGTATTCTTTGCGTTCTTGATCGTGGCGTGCTTGTAAACGTTCAGCATTCCAGCATTGGAGACAAGGGCACCCGTGGCTTCGATGGATGCGCCGTCCAAAATAACGCCACCGGTTTCCTCTCCGCTTCCGAAGCTGAGCGTTCCGTTGTTCGTGAACAAGGGGCCATCGTCAAAGGAACTAGAACGCGTAATGGTGGCAACGCTGCCATCGCCATCATACTCACCCGCCGTCGCAATCGTAACATCAAGACCACTCGGTATGGTCACAACGTCTGAAGGCGGCATAACGTAATCCACCAGCATTTCGATGGTTCCGGTCTTATCAGCGAGACCCGCGATGTAATCGACCGCGCTGGCTATCGTCTGGAACTCCTCGTTGCCCACCTTGCATATCGGCGTCTTTGCATTAGTAAAGGCAATGGTGGTAGAGCTATCAGTCACGGTAAGAAGCTGCCAGGTGTTTGTATCGCTCTCGTCATCGCCCACCTTTACGGTCGTACGATAGTTGTTGACGTCATCGGTCTTGTCTTCGGTGACCTCAAAAGATGATTCGAGCGGGATGCAGAAGCTGCGGGAGGCATCATGGCGATAGCTCGCATCCAAGGTGAAGTGCGCCACACCGTTCGCATCCGTCACTACACCATCAGCCAGCATGTGATCTGCGATGGGCTTGTCATCATCGTCTGTGAGCTTGACGTCGTACTTGAAGGTCTCTGGCCTTGTCGCAAGCAGGTTATTGAGCGTCTTGGAGACGACGACCACCGGATTGACAGTGATCCAGCCGTCCTCTACCTCAAACTCGACATTGACGAAATTATGGTTCTTGTTCGAAAACGTGGTCTCGTGAATCCCCATCTCCGTCGTACCCGCTTGCGTACGCTTCACCTCGGCAGTTGAGTAGACGCGAATGTCGCTCTCCTTATATAGGTCATTATCAATCGAGACATCGTAACCGCTTACGACATGCTCTTCGCCATCGTAGGCAAATGTTCCCGTGTGACCCTTGATGGTCACCTTTGCACTGATGGGCTCGATGGTGAGGTAGCCGTCAGTCACCTCGAAGGTTACGTTGGAAAAGTTCTTGTTTTTGTTCGAGAAGCGGGCCGGCGAGAGGTTCATGTTTACCGTGCCCGCATTCGTGCCCCTCGCTAGAGCAGAACCAGTGGCATTGAAGTCATCCTCGGTATAGAGGGAACCTTCCTCGATGGTCACATCATAGCCAGTTACCTCATGTTCCTCATCATCGTAGTCGTACGTAGCGTTATGGCCAACGATAATGACTGTTGCCTCAATCGGCTCGATGGTTTGGTAACCGTCCGTGACCTCAAAGACCACATCTCTGAAATTGGGGTTGACGTTCTCGAACTGACTCGCGTCAAGGCCCATTTCAGTTGTGCCATCGTTGTCGGTTCCCTCCACAACATTGGTACGCTTCGCCTCGGCCGTGCCGCTAAATGTGAAGTCACTGTCAACGTCATATAAGGGATTCTCGGTGGATGCGGAATACCCAACCACGCTGTGCTCTTCGCCGTCGTAGTCGGATACGTCGCTAGCCCCCACGATGGTGACCGTTGCAGAGATGGGAATGATGGTCTGTGAGCCATCGGTCACATCAAAGGTCACGTCGGAAAAGTTTTCGTTTGTGTTTTCGAATTGTTCGGGCTTGAGTCCCATTTGGGTTGTGCCAACGTCCGTACGCTCGGCTTCAGCGATACCGTTGAAGATGAAGTCCGCTTCCGTATACAGAGTGTTGTTTGTACTGACGGTATACCCTTCGACACTATGGCCTTGCCCGTCGTAGGGAGCACGATTGGTCTTGCCCGTAATAGTCACCGTCACTGTGATAGGCCGGATTGTCTGATAGCCATCTGTCACGACGAACGTGACATCAAAGCGCTCGTCAGTATTGCTGAATTGCTCTTCCTTGAGTTCCATCGACGTCGTGCCCACGTCGGTACGAGCTGCCTCTGCCGAACCATTGAAGTCAAAGTATTCTTCACTGTATCCCGCATAGTCGAACGTCACATCGTAACCCTCGACTGTGTGCTCATTCCCATCATAGTCACGCTCGTCGTGACGTCCGACAATTGTTACCGTCACGGGGCGAGGGTCAATCGTAAACTTACCGGACTTGAACGTCACCGTGTAGTTCCCCTGATCCGCCTCGCCCGTGACCGTAATCTCGTATTCGCCTACATCCTGACCTTCTTCGCGCGTGGGCCCTTCATACGCGATTCCGTCCTCGCCCACGAGACCCTCAAGCTTAACTTTAAGCTCAGGGTCATCGTCACCGTAGCGTTTGCTCGCGTCTTCCGCCGTCACGGTGACAGGTCTTGGCGTCACTTCAAGAGTCCCGGCAACGTAGGTAATCGAATACTCACTTGTCACGTCGATGCCCTCAGCGTTCACGATTCGAGCGTCATTCGGCCTGGCCGAGATAGATCCGACGCCCGTCAGGCCCGTCGTCGCCTCACCCGTACCCTCATCTATATAAGTAAGGGACTGTATGCTGTCACCCTCGCGCAGGCCACTGACCTCGTAGCTTGGTGCGAGCAAATCACCATCGTAGACCTTTGATTCGCCCTTTGTGGTGATGGTGACTCCATTCCCTTCTGCCGTGTCACCTTGCGCAGAAAGCATCGGATCGATTCCTTCATCCTCCCCCGCATGCGCCAGCACGACGAACACCGAGAACCCATTCGTTGCAAATTCCACCGCGCCGTCAGCAGCCTTCGCGTCAAGCTTCCTCGGCACGTCTCCAAAATGAACGACATCCACGCTTGCGTTTTCTATTGGTCTCGAGCCGGAAAGACTTATGTACAGCCGCACTTGGTCAGCAGGCTGAAGCTTTTCGCCCGACAGAGCTTCATGTATCGAAAGGTCCAGAACACGCGCATACGCAACGCTCTCGTTCTCGAGACCAAGCACCTTGACACCACGCGAGACGTAACTGAGGTAGTCATCACCTGTCAACTCACGTGCCTCAAGCTGCACTCCCTTAGGCAGTTTAGCGGCATCGTCGAAGGACGCCGTTACCGCATAGCCGTCACCCGTGGCAACAAGCAGGGTCTCCCTAGGAACAGCCTCCTCACCAGCCCTGATCTCACTCCCCTCGCCGTCGGCACCTTCAGGCCCAGATGCCTCGTCACCTCTTGCGTTCTTGCCTGCTCGTCTCTCGCCCTTCTGTCCACCCCTGCCGTTGTCCGTCTCATCCTGAGACGCAGACTCTTCGTGCTCTTCGCCTTCGGCATCAGTCTCGTTCGCATGTGTCGGTGGCGCCTCGCGCAGAAGAACGTACTCGTTATTTGAAGTGATTGGGAGCAGGTCATATGCACCATCCCTGCCAAAGATCGGCTCTGCAAGCTGGCCGCCTTCCCTCCGCCAGCACTCCACGCCTTGCACGCCTTCGCCTTTGCGACCCGTAATCCAAACCTCCGAGCTCCACGCATGCCTAACCTCAGACTCTATGGAAAGAACGCGCACGACGCGCATGCCGTCAATCGTCTCATCATCAGGCGCGTTCTCGTAGACGCTCACTACCTTTGACCGCGGGCCATACACCGTGATGGTCTCGCCCTCATAATCGAGCGAGAATTTTTCTGCCACCACTTCCGCCAAACCGAACTCGCCAAGAACCCCAGCAGTCAACTTTATCTTCGTCGCATCAGGCGTAGCAGACTCAACCCCATGCTCGTCTATGCCCGTGAGGTTTTCAGCTGCTATGATTGCGCCGCCGTTACCCAGCATGGACGCCTCAACCGCGTCTGAGCGACTCGGGTTCAGCACATTCGTCTGCAAGACCACCTCTACGGGAACGCTCGGCTGAACTTCGTTGCCGTCATACATGAGTTGCGCCTTCACAAAGGCATATCCCAGAACGTGTTCCCCGCCCATCACTCCGAGCTGATTGCACAGGGCACCCTGGCGCTCCGCATTGTTGTCGAGCGGCGTAAGAACTAGTTCAGCATCGTGCGGCACACCAGCATCCTCGCCATACGTTACCGTCACGACGAACGACTTGCCATCCGAAACGCCAACCGACTGGCTAACGGTCCGCGGCCACTCTCGATGCTCATCCGCAGATGCATCTGATCCATCCGATCCAACGAAACCGCCTTGTGAGGAAGAATCGTTTTGAGTGGGACTCTCCTGCCGAAAATGGTCAAACCCCAATTCGCCTTGCGTTGAACCATCCCCTTGAAAGTGACCCCACTCTTCAGCGTCGAATCCTCCCTGCCCAAAGCTCAACTCTCCACCGAGGTCCTTTGCCAAGGAGTGCGTATTCGTCATCCGACCGCCCGCCGCCAGCGTGCCGATACGTGCACACCCATAGAGCACGGGCATGATGGCAACCACCCCCACCATGCCAAGAGCGACGGCTACGTACAGGAATATCCGCCTCTTATCGTGCGGATCACGCTGTGAATTCTTGAACATATGTCATCCCTCCTCGACTTGGGGTACTGTCGCGTCATTCTTGGGTTTCATCACACGTCAGTCCCCGTTGGGGGTGTTAATCACAAATGTCTCGGGTGAGGGCCAGTCACCATAATGGGTCTTCACAAACCCATTGACGGCATCATCCTCGGCTAACTGCGCGACCGTCGGATACGGATACAATGCTCCGTCCTTCTTGTCGAGATCCTGGTAATGCTTCGTGAGGAACTCATCATATGGGCTTGCAGTCTTTGCATCCTTATAGAAAAACTCGGCGAATGAAACTACGTCAGAGTCGGCAGCATAGAAATCGCTAAGTGAATCCTCGTCGTCTATCGGCTTCATGCTGCCATTGATAATCTCAAGGTATCGACAAAGTGTATAGGAGCCAGCATTGTTGTTGCCCACAAGCGCGCCTGCCTTGGCATTACCTACCACGAGTCCAGTCGCGTAGCACGAAGTGACATTTCCGCCCTTCACTTCGCCCAGCAAACCCCCGGCAGTGTCACCGGAAGCAGACGTCGTAGCATAACTGGACGCGATTTCCGTGTTTTGCGCACGCCCGATGAGACCACCAGAAGTACCGGCCGCAACTACATTCATATTGTCTTTGTCGTAGAGGCCATCCTTTGTGTGTCCTCCCGCATAGCACCTCTCCACGCTGCCATCTTGCATATCACCGACAAGTCCACCAGCCGAGGCACCATCACCCTTGGATTCCACCTGTACTGCAGCCGCGCATTCCTCAATGCTTCCACCACCACCGAAAGTGCCAACGAGACCACCCGTTGAGCCTGCGCCTGTGATCTTTGACGATGTGGATCCCGAGCTGTTGCGGACAATGACGTTCTGAAGGGTAAGCACTGCATCGCTCTTTCCCACGAGTGCGCCCGCCGCGTCACCGATCGAAGTCACGTTGGCGTTGATTAGAGCCAAATTGCTGATTGAGGAGTCTTCCTGGACCTCCCCAAAAATTCCAGCAGAACCTTCAACTTCAACCTTAACGTTCGAGATCTTCTTGCTTTTGCCTTCATACGTGAGTTTAAACTCAGGATTCACAGGTGCAAATGTCGCGGCGGTAGTGGGGTCCTCATTATCGTTTAAGTAGTAAACCTGTACCTTATCGGGCTCACCGTCACCGACCCTATCGAGAAACGCCTTCGATTTCTTCGCGCCAGTGGAAGCCCACTGAAGGTCGGCGACCTGCTTCGCAGACGTGGCGCCATCGTCGCCAAGTGCCTCGGGGTCATAGCCCGATAAAGATGCGCCCAGGTTTTCCAAATGCCTGATGTTCGCCACAGTAAGCACGCGTCCACCCTCGCTATCGCCAGAACCCTCCTCGGGCTTCGCGTATATCATCTGGGCAAACAAGCTGTTCGTCTGCTTGGTAGAGCTCTTGGCAATGGAAGCAATCGTGGAATTGTTGTATACCTTGGCGTAGAGGGTGATGTCCTCCCCCGGAATCAGCGGCTTGCCATCACTCGCATCGCACCATTTCTCGGCAAAATGCTCTCCAGACTTGGTGATATCGTCCAAGATGGCAGTTTGGGAACCAAAAAGGAACTTGTCCAACTCCCATACGCCTACGACCTTCTCGTTCTTGCTCGTCTTGCCACGCATGATTATCTGCACATAGGTGCTGCCCAGCAAGGATGCGTCACCGGCAAACTCGGCGCGAACGCTATCCGCGAAGTCAACAGTCACTTCGAGGCGCTCCGCATTGATGACCTTGAGCGTGGGAGTAGGCAACTCCACGGGAGTCTTGTTTTCTATTTTTTCTCCCTTATACCACCCTATTAGCTGGTCTTCGAGAGTATCGGGCTCTGCATCATCCCATTCCCCCCGACTCGTCGACCAGTTTTGGTATCTACTTAGTTCGGACTGGTCGCTGTAGCCGACCTTTATGACCGTTGCGCTCTCCAAGTCGTATTTGATGACGTAGCTACCTCCTAAGCGCACCGTATCGTCAATCGACCCAAAAGGAAGCATCTCGTACAGAAGGTTGTCCCGCGAAGCGAACCGTGAGTCATGCGGCGTCACATACCAATAGTAAGAGTCTTCCTGCTTATCGCCCGTCATCTCATCGTCATTCGAATCCACGTCATTGAGCAGCCCCTGGCTCTTTGCCATGGAAAGGTGATTCTGGGCAGCAAAATAAATCTCGCGTGCCGTGTCGTTAAGCTCGAGCTTCTTGAGACTACGACGATGATTAATAACCCCGACGAAAGCGACTGCCATAAGGATCGCGAGGATGGCAACAGCTATCAGCATCTCCACCACAGTGAAGCCCGAAACGCTCCGCTTTCGTTGTACGCGCCTAACCAGCTTCTTCATGTGTATCGCCCCACGTTATTTCGAAAAGCGCGTAAGTATGCGGTAACCGTCATCTCCTACGCTCGCGAGCGTGTTGCCCGCTCTATCCGTCACGCTTAACTTAATCGTCACCGTATTGCCATCCCGCTCAAACGATTCCAAATCGACCGTCAGCCCCTCAGCTATGGCGGAATCCGTGACGAGAGGCTCGGCAGTGCCGTCCTCACTCAGGCCCGAAACGGAAGAGGAATCATCGCCATCGGGTGAGCCCGTATAGTATTGTTTGTCCAATCCCGCGGGCAATGACTTGCCAATCGAAGCCCAGCATCCCGGAGCCCATTCGTAGTACACCCTATCGCTGCTGTTTGTCCTGACATCAGTTGCCAAGCCAAGCTCGCTGCGCAAGGCGGTCAACGTCGTCGAAAGCGCCATCTGCGCGTTAGCTGTCTTTACCGTCTGCTGATAGGCATCGATGGCCGCAGGAATGCCCGTAGCCATAAGGGTCGAGGCAAGGCCCAGTATAAACGTAGTTACCAGCATCTCGGTCAATGAGAAGCCAGCCTCGCCACGCCCAGCCGGCTTGCGCCGCCTCAGCATGCGCTTGACAAAACGGAGCCTCATGGCGTGCTCCTCTCGTAATAAGCTATGGAACCGTCCTCAGTTTCGTAAATATCGACGGTTGACGCATCGGGAGCGCTTTCAAGGGGCACCCCGAACGTCACATCGACGTTAGACTGCGCGGGAGTAGCAGCCGTCCCCACTATCTCGCTTTCGTTATCGTAGAACTCGGTCATGCGACTGCGACTGTTTGTAACCAGCCGAACCGACGTACCTATGACCGAAGCCAACAGTATGAGCGCAAGCGAACTGATAAGAATCGACACGAGCGTCTCGACCATCGTCTCGCCGGAAGCATCGTTCACGAACCTCATGAGGCTGCACCTCCCAGCTTTATGCCCTCGGGCGTCCATGTCACCGACATCTCCCACTTGATGTGGAACAAATCATCCCCAGTTGAAGTATCCGTCTCTCCGGTTTCGCTTATCTGAGGCCCAGAACCAGTGAATCCAGCCAAGGCGACGAGCGTACACCTGAAGGAATCAAAGCTAGGTTCACTGCCGTCATCCTCAATGAACACGAATTGGAACTTGTCATCGCCAGTCCGCGTAGGAGTTACCTTCACATCTCGAAACTCGGGACTCGCAGAATCCACGGTAACCTTGAACGGCTTGTACTTCTGCTCCGTGGACACAAACTCAAGCGGAGACATGTCGTCTATGCTTATGGTGTCGATGCCATCAGGCAAGGCAATCTCGCACCCATAGTCTTCCTCATCCACGTGGATGCTGGGAGGAAAGAGGGCGTCAACGGATAGAATCTGAAACAGCGTTGCCGAGCCCTCATCTAGCGTATCGCCAAGCACGAAGGTGTCGTCAACTGAGAATTCCCAAGTGTCATCAACGGGCGTGTAGTTGCCATCGTCGTCCTCGGTCGCATCGCACTCGCAAGCAATGTTGACCGTAACGCCATCCTCCAGCTTGTCCCATAGGAAATTTGCCGCAGAAGTAACGTTGAAGTAACTCTGGTCCATCTCCACGAGTTGGCTATGACGACCAGCCACAGCAGTTGCCGCCGTCAGCGCTACCGAAGCGACAACGGTCACCACAAGGAAAAGCATCAGCGCCATCGAGAGTGACGCGCCACGCTCAGAATTTAGTTTAAGCTTTATCCGCTCCAACACGACTGCTCCTTGTCGGGACAGAAATATACGTATCATGATTGTACCCCCGACGCAGACTCCGTACACGCAGGAATACGCCAACACGCGAATCATAGCGCCAAACGCACGCTGAGCATGCTGCTTGCCACACATCGCCTTGCCCGAACGTGCTAAGCTTAGAGACACTTGCTACTTGTATATCGAGGAGCCCATCATGTCATATCGCCATCGCCTCGTCACCCCTTGCGTCCTTACAATTTTGCTTGCTTTTTTTGTCGCGGGATGCGGAGGCACGTCAGGCGGTTTCACCCCCCAAGAAGCACCCGCCTACGATACATACGCCAAAGAGGAATATGATGCTACAGAGGATTACGCCCTCGGCGCTGCTGCCTCTGACGACGTGGACGCCAAAGAGGCTCAAAGGGACGCCAGTGACAACTCGGTCATCATCCGTTCCGCATCGGTAAGCCTCAAGTCTCGCGACTACGACAGCGCGCTCGACGCGATACGCGCCGTCCTTGACAAAGCTGGCGCCAAGCAGGTCTCTTCCAATGAGAGCGGCGGTTACTCGCGCAGCATCACCATCGACTCCCGTGTCGACCCAAAGAAGCTCGAGCAAACAGTCGAGGAGCTGAGGAAGCTCGATGGCTGCACGGTAATGAGCGCCAACATCTCCGCCGACGACGTCACGCGCACGTACAACGACACCGAGCGTCGCATCGAAATCCTGAACGAGCAGTACGAGCATTATAAAAAGATGCTCGAGGAGGCCGAGACCACCGAAGACATACTTGCCATCAGCGACCGCATGTATGAGGTAATGGCCGAGATCAAGTCCTACACCGACTCACGCGACGAAATGAAGCACAATGCCGACCATTCGATGTTGAGCGTCACTCTTACGGAGGAGACAACGAGCGGAAGCACACCATCGTCGTCCGGCAACTTCGCAGTAGACGCATGGGAGGACTCATGGGGCATCTTTGGCCAGGTCATTCGCTCGATTGTGTATCTCTTCATCATGCTCATCCCCTACCTGCTTATCGCCGCCGTTATCGTGGGCATCGTCCTCATAGTGAGACGACGCCGTCCCAAGTCAGCACGCAAGAAGGACGCGGAAGCGGCGGGTGACAACCCGCAAAGCGCACAAGAGAGTCTTCAGGCCAAGCGAGACGATGGGCCTAAGCCTCCCCTCTAGGCCAAGAAATGCCAAAGGAGCAATCGTCCCATGCACAAGTTCTTTGATCGTCTGGATCCGCATTATACGAAAATCTGCCTCTACGCAGCAGTGACAGTACTCCTGACGCTCGTTTGCGTGCTCCTGCTCTATGCGTCAACAGGACTTTTTGCCAAGCTCTGGGAGCTCATCTGCGCCGTAGTGGTTCCCCTCGCATACGGAGCCATGCTCAGCTACCTCATCAATCCACTGGTTAAGTATATTTCGTCGCGTCTTCGCCAGACCAAGCGCTACGCCCACGATGGGATGCGTCGTCGCACAGCCGCCGTTATCCTCAGCATCACCGCCATCTTGCTGGTCATCCTTGTGCTGCTCACCATCATGCTGCTCATGATGGCGCGTAGCCTGGCAAACCTCAACTGGCAGACCATCGAGCGCCTACTGGGCAGCTTGCAGGGCGATGCCCTGGCCTTCATCGCGACGCTTGAGAAGCGCCTCGCCGAATGGGGATTCAGTGCCAGCGCAGGCGAAAAGACCTTGATGAGCACCTTTATGGACGTCAAGGACTTCGCATCGACGGCCCTCTTTTCCGTCATCTTTGCCGTGTATTTCCTCCTCGATTCGCCACGCCTCGGCGCCTACCTCAACCGCCTGCTCGT
>CACXDP010000033.1 GCA_902766445.1 uncultured Coriobacteriaceae bacterium | reverse complement strand
GCAGTGAGGCGGCATCCCGGAGCACGAGAACGGGTGGGCCCCTCGCGGAACCCACCCGTTCTACTCAGGGGCTTTTGATACAGCCCCGAACACTCGCAAATAATCATGCGCTTTTTACAGCAACCCAGCTGGGTGCGTTGTAGGCACTAAAGGATTTGTCCAATCAACACCGTATGAGAATAGCAATAGGTCGAAGTCGACCTCGTCATGAGGCATGAGCTCAACGCTTATCCCCTCAAGCATCTGACCGACGGTGCGCATCTTACCATCGTCACAGAGGTAGGCAGTGCTTAGCGGAGGCATCCTCCACGAGCCGGGGCGCGCATCCTCGTGGGCCTCGCGGATGAAGCGGGAGATTAGCTTCTCAATGGCGTCCATGTCGTATCCCTTGGGAAGCGTCATGTCGTCGCGCTTGACGTAGTCCTTGGCGTCTACCACCCAGACGGTGCGGACGCACTCGACTCGCACGCGCACAGCCCTCTCCAGTTTTCCCGTGGCGTCCATGTTCTCGCGGATGCGTTCGAAGGCCTTGGCGGTGAAGGTGATGGCCGGTGTCTTCTTCATTGCCATTTTCGTCTTCCTCTCTCTGGGTGTGGTTGATGGGGTTCCAGCTGGTCACTACATCCTATTACTTGTTTCACGTGTAACAACGTTTGTTGTGTCTCTTCACTATACAAACACAACTTTTGTTGTGTTTTAGGATATAGTGGGGATATAGGCTTGAAGAAGAGGAGTCAGATGGACGCAAGGATGGCAGTGACGCACGTCGTGGCTCAGTCGGGCAAGACGGCTAAAGACGTGTCTCTGGAGATGGGGCTCACGAGCAACTTCATAACGAACACGAAGGCGAGAAAGTCCGCACCCAGGCTCGATACCTTCGCACGCATCGCCGAGGTGTGCGGTTACGAGGTTGTGCTCAGGGGCCACGGTGAGGAGATTACGATAGAGTACCGTGGAGACGAGTAGGCCTAAGCAGCGCACTATTCACGACGGAAAACCCTATCAACGCAAAAAAGCACCCTCTCCATGAAGGAGAGGGCTCGTTTGTAACTTAAGCGTGCTCACTCCCGCGGTATTACCACGGGCTTGCCGTCCTCGTCCAGGACGGTCTCGGCAGCGTACCAGCGCACGCTGCCGTCGGGCATCATCTGCCCGTAGTGACGGACCTCCACGTTGGTCTTGACGTCGTAGGTGACGATGTCCACCATGCCGGCTCCCTTGCCGTAGGTCGTGTCGGAATCGAGCGGGGTGTCCTTTCCGTTGGAGGGATATGTCTCTCCCGGTTCGGGCTTGTCGGCAAGGTCCGTGGTGGTGACCGACCAAGCGCCGGACTCCCACTCGTCTCTTGCCAGGTCTTCGAGTGTGACGGCGTTCGCGCCCGCGTTCGAGCCGTCCCTCTCGGAACGCAGAGCCTCCGCCTCCACGGCGTCGACGACCGCCCACGCTGCGGCCGCGACGACGAACAACGCAACGACGATTGCGATGGCGACGATGCCGGCGCACCCGAGCGTGGCCGCGCGGTCGCGCCCGTCCTGGTGGTACTCCCACTCGCTCGCCATCACAGCCTCCCGTCGTTCAGGCACTCCTGCAGCGAGCGCACGGAAGCACGCCCGAAGTAGCCGTCCGCGCCGGAGTTGCCGCAGGAGTAGCCGCGTGCTGTCAGGTGCTCCTGCAGCCTGGTCGATGTCTCGCGGCCCCAGATGCCGTCCGCGACCGCGCCGACTCTTCGCTGCAGCGCCACGACCATCTGCGACCCCTGAGCGCCCCACTCGACGGACGAGAACGCCCAAAGGTACTCGGCATTGCCCCGCCACTGGCCGGATATGACGCCGTCCTCCCACGTGCCGAGCGCGTGCTGCATGTCGAGCACGGTGTTGTAACCGCCGTACCCGTCCACGTCGAGCCTGCCGCCGCGCGTGTTGTTCCGCGCCAAGGCCGGCGTCACGGCGACGAATCCACCGAGCCTCGCGTTGACCTCGGCGGAAAGGCGCTCGAACTGGTGCGTGAGCCACGGCCCCGGGCAGTCGGTCGACTGGAACCACTGGTGCATGG
>CACXDP010000032.1 GCA_902766445.1 uncultured Coriobacteriaceae bacterium | reverse complement strand
GAGTGAATGGACTCGATGCCGCCCGTGTCTACCAGCACGAAGGTGCGGCCATTCCAGTCCGTCTCGTGATACGAGCGATCGCGGGTGACGCCCCTCGACTCATGAACGATTGCCTCGCGTCGCTCCGCAAGGCGGTTGACCAGGGTGGACTTGCCTACGTTGGGTCGTCCCACTACAGCGACGATTGGTTTGCCCATAGCTTAAACCTCCTTGTTGTCGGCGTTACATGGTAGCACGTATGGCACAGTGAGACGCACCACATACCAGAGCGTCACAAGACAGGTTGTCATGGCGCCGCGTCTCAATCAAAAAAATCCGTAGTCGGAGTGTCCGCTTCTGGTGTGGTAGAACCCAGGCCATCTGCTAGCGATACGTTGTCAATCATCGCCTCATCCACAAACACGCAGATGCATGTGCAGTTGTCGTTGCCGACGCTAGCAGTCTCCCACGCGATGTTGTCGGCGACAAGCGGAGCGTTGTCACCGGACTCAAGCAGCTCGCACAGGCGACCCTCGTCGATGCTCTCCCATACGCCATCCGTGCAGAGCAGAACCTTGTCGCCAACGACGAGGTCCACTCGGGCCTCATCCGGCTTAACCGGTCCGTATCCCACCGCCTTGCTGAGCGCGTTGCTGTTTGGGTGCGCGCGCCCCGCGTCCGTGACCGCCTCGAGGCGACCGCCTCGCCACAGGTAAGCACGCGTATCGCCTGCCGTGACGATGTGCAGCGTCCGTCCCTCGCGCTCTGCGAGTAGCAGCGTGGCTCCAGACCTCGATTCCAAGAGGTCCGAGACGAGAGAGGCCGCCTCATTAGCCACCGCAAAGGCCTCACACACATTGCCACCCTCATCAAAGGCACGCACGGCCGCGTTGCAAGCTATCCGACTCATCACATCACCGAACGGCGCTCCTCCGATTCCGTCACTCACGGCAAAGAAGTCGGCGTGCCAGCTCATGGCCGCGAAGTCCTCATTGCGCTTCCTCGGCCCCACATGCGAGGCCATGCCCACGTGCAGGTCAGAATCCGTCCCTTCGGACGTATGCGTCGCAAACGTCCCGGCAAGCCCTTTCAGGAGCCGTCGCACCCGATCAGCAGTTCTTGACATGCATACCCTCCTCCACCATGTGGCCATCTATCCAGTAGAGTTTGCCTCGTACCACCTCGACTCCTCGCTAAGCGCTCGTGAACCTCGATATCAACAGCAGCAATAGAAGCACGACGACGAAAGCGACGATAATGATCCTGCGATACAAAGCAAGATTAGATGTCGTAACCGAGACAGCCCCACGCGCTCCTGTCACGAACGCGTCCTCTCCCTCCGACTTCAACGAGGCAGGAGTATCGATCCTACCCAGAGAAATACATCCATAGAAGGCCCTGTCGCCGACCGTCTCGACCGAAGGTGGTATCTCCACATGCGTCAAGGAGCGACAACCAGCGAAGGCCTCAGTCCCGATTGAGCGCAGACCACTGGGAAGCTGTACCGACTGCAGCGAGCTGCACTCACGAAAGGTGTAGGGAGGAATCTCGGTCACGGGTTCTCGCACCGCAATGCTTGACAACGCTTCGCACTTCCAGAACGCTCCCTTCCCAAGCAGCTTCACGGATGATATGGCGATGCCGCAGAGCGATGAACAGCCCTCAAACGCGTACTCACCGATAATCTTCACCGAGTCAGGCACGAAAACTCGCTCGACGAACGTGCAGTTTTTGAACGCACCCGGCCCTATGGCTACCAAGCCTTCAGGGATGCTTACCTTGCGCTCCTGCCCCGTATAGCGACGAAGGGTGCCGCCATCCACCACGAATGAGCTTGTCGTGTAGGTCTGGTTCGTCGCACGGGTTTGTCTACGCACTTCCGGGGCACGAGCTTGTCCCATCGGTTGTGGTCCCGCCATTCTCGTGCGACGATTATTCAGGGCAGGTGATCCCTCCCGCATTACGTGACCCGTTGGCACAGGTGTCGGGACATACTGCCGAGGCACCTCGGAACGGGGCTTCGTCCGAATCGTATCTTGCACGTGAGCCTTGGACGGGCGTTGCGGAGTGCGCACGACCTCTCTCGGCGCGAGTCGCGCCATCAGTTCGAGCAACTCGGGGGCCGTAGGCCTCTGGCGTGGGTCAAACTGGGTGCAACGTCGCACGACATCAGCGATTCGCAGCTCTAATTCGCTAGGCCTTCTGCCCACACTCGCCATCAGCGTCACGAGGTCAAGCGGCTTGCGCTTTGCCTGACAGATACGCGACAAATCCTTAGCTGAAGAGATACCCGTGGAGAGATCCAAAATCTCGTCCGGCCAGTACTCTCCAACAAGCATCGTCACCAGCAAGGCACCGAAGCTCCAGATGTCACACTTGGCCGAGTTTCTGAGCTCCCAGTACTCGCCGCCGTACATCTCCGGTGCCCCATAGGGAACGGTCGCCAAGCGCGCCTTAAACGACGGGGTCACGGAAGGCCGCATGACGGGCGTGGACTGCCCGAAGTCTATCAGCCAAACGTTGGCCCCTCCCGCCAGCCGTTGGCTCACGCACTCCCTCGAGAGCATGACGTTGTTTGCAGAGAGATCGCGATGGGAGACTCCCGCCTCTCTGAGGCGCACAAGGGCCCGCGCCACCTCCAGCCCAATGCGCAGTGTATCCGCGACACTCAAGACAGATTGCCTTGCCGAACCCGTAAGCAGTCCCTTCCTCAGAACGTTTGCGAGCGTAAACCCGTCCACGTACTCCTGAATGATGGCGGCAGACCCGTTCTCGGCACCATCCACGAAGGTTCCCAGCGCATACGCTTGAGGCACGACATGGCTTCCCGAGAGCATCATCAGCGTCTCGTACTCCTCCTTAGCCGCCGCCATACCACCGTCATTGAAGCACTTGATGGCATACTGCCCGTTAATGCCCGCACGCCAAATCGTCGCAAAGCCCCCTGACGCCACCGACATGGGCATGCCAAGCTGACTCGACTCTATATGCACACCGGGAGCCTCGAGCCTCGGATAAAACGAAAACGGCTGCGGCATATGACCTCGACCTTCTTCCGTTGACTATCGCCCAAAGACGAACGGTGGCGATCCGCTAAACACGATGTCGTCGCCCACCGTCATCCGCTCTCGGGCCCCTCGTTCTCGAAGCACAACTTGATGCCCCTCGCGATGGCGAATCATCGTCCAGTTGCTACCCTCATGTTGGAACTCCCAGCATCCATTGTCGTCCACCTCGAAACGGCCCTGAATCTGCGAGACCCCATCGAAGCCTCGACGCAGCGGAAGGACGACGTGTGGCCGCTCTCCCCCTCTGCGCCGAAGGACGCCCACCGTATCGCCAGGTCGTAGTATGTATGCTGGGACTGTGGTATCTCTGCAGGTCAGCCGGGCACGCAGGTTCCGCATGGCATCGGAAGCCGCATCTCGTACGCTGCGCGGTGTGCCATAACCCGAACCGCTCGGCTTCGACACCCTAGAATCGGCTGACCCCATCCCAACGCGGGTATGCGCTGCCTCGGCCAGCCATCCGGCGCCAGCATCAAGCCGGCGGACCAGACGTGCCGCCAGATAGGCTTCTTCCACGGATAGCAACGTATGCGCCGCATACGGCAACGACGAGTCGCCTCCCTCTGCTGGTGCCACCAACGCCAAAACCGCATCGACACGTAGGGGATCCAAGAAGCTCAAGGGCAGACAATAGAACGCGCCGTTGATACCCACGGGCGCACCCCATGCGGGCAGGGCAGACGTCGGCATGCAGCGAAAACGCGCGCAGGCGAGGTCCACTGCCACCCGTAGCGCCATCTCAAAAGACTGGTCATCGGCACCAATCTTTCGCAGCAAGTCGGCATCTATCTTTTGCCTCTGCTCGCGGAGTCTGTCATAGTCTGGCTCAACCGAGTGCTCAGGGTCCGCGAACGAATCCGCAAGGGTCGTGAAGTAGCGCGCTCTTACGGGTTTGCCGTCACCCAAAACCCGCGCTAGCCTCTTGCCATAGCGCGAACGACCCCACGTGCAGAAGGCCTTGGCCTCCCAGGACGGCTCGTCACTCTCGGGGGACTTAGCCGCCACGCAAAAAATCTCCTCAAAGGAGGAATCGCAAAGCCCGGCGTTGAGCACGCGAAGCTCCCCGCGCCCGTCTTGCGCATGCACGACCTTGCCTTCCTCCTCGAGACGTTCGAAGGTGTAACGAAGGTAGCTCACAAGCAGGTCTATGCCCTTCGGCTCGTGAAGCGACCATGGCTCATCAAGCGCGAGCGTCTGCAGGCGCCCCACGAGCCGTTCGGACACCTCTACCACGCAGCCACCCTCGCTCACGGCAGACGATTCCATACGAGTCACTGACGTCCCTGCCTCACACGTAGGTAGTTGAACCTCAGTACGGCATCTGCCTTTGATTCCGAGGGCAGAAAGATTTCGTCGCCGTCCGCGAGATCCACCGAATCGTTGCGCGATAGCTCGTCGAAGGTCCCGTCGCGATGGCGCACCACCGTGCCGTAGAGCGAGGTGTCCGTAAGCATTACGGCGTCTTCTCCCACGATGGCCTCGAGCTCTGCATGTCGCCTGCTCACGATGGAGCCAGGCACGTTGCCCACCACACAGTCTCCCTGACGTCCGAGAGTCATGAGAAACCATCCATCCTCGTCGTCAGCGAGATCCGAAAAGCGATAGCTGTGCAGGGTCTGGCCTACCTCGTCAAAGAGGGAAAACCCCATGACCTCGCCCGTGCCTCTCGCCGCAACAGCACCTGGGTCATATACCGGCGTCCTTGGCATACGCTACCCCTCTCACATCAATGCGCAACGTACTTGTACAGATGCTCGAATCTAAGCACGGCACCCCTCTCGTAGCTGGGCGCACAGCCCGCTACAGTGGGAATGGGCGCCAGCCACATCTCGTCTCCGGGACGCAACGGCTCTGTCTCACCTGCCGTGCGCATCAGCCGCACCTCATCGTTATCCGCATGGCACACAGCAGTGCCATTGCTTGACGAGAGATTGCAAATCTCCCAACCGAGCTCGTCTTCCGTGGGGACGATACGAGCGTGCAGGCCAGATACGTACGATCTCATGCCCGGAACACGCAAAGGAGCATAGGCCACCTCGTCACGCAGGTCGCGACCAATCGTCACCTCAGAGCCGCACTCGAAGCCAAGGTCGTTGGCTGGCAGCAGCATTCCACCCTCCCCTTCTACGAGTTGGATGAGAGAGAAGCCGTCCATGACCTTCCGGAAATTGCCACCGATACCGCGCGGCGTCGCAGCGTTCGTGCCAAGCATCATAGCTGTGGCAGGAGGTCCTAGAAGCACCCCGATGAGCATCGTCTTGTATAGTTCGCGTACAAGGAGCGTTCCCTCCAGACCCGAGCAGGTAGCACGCACGCACCCTCCAAGGTCAGAGGAGCCGTATTCGTCCGCATAGGCAGCATAAATCCCCTCGCAGAATTCGGAGTCGGGAGTGATGCCCGAGCGCTCGAGCGCCTCACGCAGCACGAGGCAGCCATCACCCTCATCCCACAGCCGGTCGATGGCGCGTCCCAGCGCTCGCACCGACAAGGCGCTCTCGGGCGATCCGACGAACTCGTACCCACCACGTGACTTGCGTCTGATGAGCGCCTCCGTACCGTCGGTTTCTTGCCCGGCCGAAGCTATCATGCGCGCTATTGTGGATTTGTGATACCAGAAGGTATCTTTCTTTTCGTCAAAGACGCGCAGGTAACGGCTCGCCTGCGATGCATCAGCTTGTCCGGTAATGAGAAATACGAGGTCGGCCTTCTTGAACGGCCTGCCTCCCACGTCCGTGACGGTATGTCTGAGGTCCTCGACGAACCTTCCAAAGAGCGTAAGCCTATGCACTCGGTGCCACCTTTGCGACGACTTCGTTACTCCCAGTATAGCCCACTCGACTCGCACGTGTCCTATGGGGCGCCATTCGTTCCGTCACATATGAGGGCGTTTCTGTACAATCGAATCACGGGAGGGCTGTCCAGAGCGTTCGATATCATCCTCGACCTCACGTTCCTTGGCCCGCAGAGCCTCTCGAAAACCATACAAGGGGTCGAAAGGCGAGAATATCTTTGCGCGATCCTCGAGCGTCATGGGTGTGCGGCCGCCATACGTGACCTTACGACGTCCCTCTTTGCTATGACTCTCCACTCCTGTGCCCACCTATCTGCAAGTTCCTTTCACGGGCCGTTGCCTCCGGCAAGAGATCCGTGGCCCTCAGCAACGAGTTCTTGCCGAACTTCTCCTTCACGGCACTCACCGCAAGCTGCCTTCGCCTCTCCCGCTCGAGTGCCTCGACGTCGGCAAACAAATCGAGCTGTACGCCAGTCGCGTTGTCTTCTATCACCCCGTCGAGCGTCACGCTGAGCCGATGAATCGGCCTCTCGCGCGACATTCGCTCGTCAAACACCCGCCTCGCTCCGTCCACAATCTCCTTGCGCGAGCTTGTCGGCGCGACGAACCGATATGACCCCGCGTCTGAGGGCCACCCTCGCCACCACACTTCACCGCTCGAGCGCATCGCCTCACGTTCATCTGGTGTGAGCCCGTATCCCACCCACACGACCACCGAGCCAGCAGACTTGCCTTTCTCTACGAGTTGCAGCGCCAAGGCGTCGGCCATCTCACAGGACACCACACGCGCCTCTTCGAAGGAATAGTCACGGCTCAAGACCTGCGCCGTGGCCAGACAATGCGTCTGTGGTCGGTATGCCTTGATGTGTCGCATCTGCACCGGCTCCAAGCCCCAAGCATGGTCTATCAGGATCTCGGCGTCCACGCCGAACTCCTTAAAGATGGGCTCCGTCGGCGCAAGCGCGAGCTGTCCCATGGTGTCGATGCCCATTCCGCTCAGGCGCCGTGCGATGCCTGGCCCCACACGCCAGAAATCGGTGAGCGGCCGATGGTTCCAGAGCGTCTCTCGGTAGCTGTGCTCGTCGAGCTCCCCAAAGAAGTCTGGGCTACGCTTGGCCGTGATGTCGAGGGCGACCTTCGCCAGATACAGGTTACTCCCCAGTCCGCAGGTGGCAGGGATTCCCGTCTTTGCCACGACATCTGCGCGGATGGCCTCCCCCAGCTCACGTCCGCCCATGCCATAGAGTCGCAGATACGGCCCCACGTCGATGAACGCCTCGTCGATGGAGTAGACATGGATGTCTTCCTTGCTCACCCACCGAAGATAGACGCCGTAGATCTCAGCCGACTTCTCGATGTAGCGTGCCATGCGCGGCGACGCCATGCGATAGCGCAGGTTGGCGGGTATCTCGAACACGCGGCACCGGTTGCGCACACCCTTCGCCTTGAGCGAGGGAGAGACGGCAAGACAGATGGTCTTTTCGGTGCGCGCGGGGTCTGCCACGACAAGGTCGGTTGTCAGGGGGTCAAGACCCCGGTCCACGCACTCCACGCTCGCATAGAAACTCTTGAGGTCAATGCAGAGAAACCGCTTGCTGTCACGCATATCCGCAGACACTCCCATGACACCGCCCCTATTCGCTGCGCAGAGCTTCCACAGGATCGGCCTTCGCCGCTTTGCGCGCGGGAAGGAGTCCTGCCGCGAACGAGAGCACGACGCTCACTACCACCAGAATAATCGCCGCACCCACGGGCAGCCGTGCCACGCGCTCCACATCGAAGTTTGCCTCAACTATGGCGTTGGCCGGAATGCACGCAAGTGCAGTGATGCCAACACCCATGATGCCTGAGACCAGTCCCTCAATGACCGTCTCAGCGTTGAATACGCGACTCACGTCACCCTTGCTCGCGCCAATTGAGCGCAGAATGCCGATCTCCTTGCGCCGTTCAAGCACGCTGATGTAGGTGATGACGCCAATCATGATCGAACTCACGATCAGACTGATGGCGACGAAGGCGATGAGCACATAGCTGATCATGTTTACGATGTCGGTCACCGATGACATGAGCGCGCCAACGAGGTCCGTATAGGTGATGGCCTTGTCATCGTCGCCCGCCGCCCGCACGTCATCGTTGTAGGCGTCCAAGATATGGATGACCTGCTCCTTGGCGTCGAAGTCACGTGGATAGATGTCAATCTCTGAAGGCACCGCAGGATTCGCGTAGCCCATCTTTGCGAGGTTGGTGCTGTAGGTAGCCCGCTCGGTGCTCATGAGCGCCTGTAACAGCTCGGCGAGCTGCTTCTCGTCCATGTTGAGCGAGAAGGCCTTGGCAAAGGCATCCTCGTCGATGCTGATTGCATCAGCCATCCCCTCACCCATCCCCTGCATCAAGCCTTCCATGGACTTGGTAATCGTCTGCCCAAATGCAGTGCCGATGCGCTCCCTCAGTGCATTGGCGAGCCCCTCCATGAATGTCGTCATAATCTGCTCGAAGTACGAACCAAGCGAGATGGCCAATGTCGTCGAAAGCGCTTCGGCGAACTGGGACGAAAGCATTTCCGACATCTGATTGGCGACCTGACCTCCCACCTGCTCGGACACCCGCTGCGCCAAGAGTCCCACAACACGCTGCGCGTCATCCCCGAGCTGCTCACGCGTCCGGTCATCGAGCGACTCCCAAGCCTGCGCAGAAGTTGAAGTCTCAAGCTGGCTCTGCAGGCGCTGGGTGATAAGGGCTATATCCTCAGTCGAGAAGCTCACGGCCCCGCTCAGTCCCGCGAGCACCTGCTGCGCCTCAGGAGTCTGCAGGTAAGCAGACACCAGCTGCCCCATTGCAGCCGAATCGGTAGGGTCGACTGAATTCGCACGCAGGTAGTCTGCAAGACCCGCCTGAAGCGAGGCAACCGTCTGGGCGAGGGCGGCACTGTCCACGGTAGGCGTCACGCCCTCAAATAGCGCAGGCACGTCTATGCTCGACAGGTCGGGCGTAAGCGCCGACAAGACTTCGGGTGACAACAATGCCGCCACGTCGGTTCCGCCGAAGTTGATGCCCGTGAGGTCAAGTTCCGAAAGATTGAAGTTCCCAAGTTCTATCTGGACAGCCATGTAGTCCTGTATGGACGCCAGCACGGCATCGAGGTCAATCGGCGGCGCGCTTATACCCGACAGGTCAATTTCGCTCGCCAAGCCCGAGAGGTCAAAATTGCCCTCCATGCCAGAGAGGTCAAGGCCCGAGAGATCCATGCCATCGAGATTGAGTTTCGAGAAATCGAGCGCGCCATCATCAAACTTGAACGCACCGGCAATCTTGTCCTGGTCAACGGAGAAGAGGGTCGAGAGGTCAAGGTTCTTGCCATCCCCCGACCTCGTACCCTCCTCGTCGAAGGACTTCCCGCTTACGACGTTCGTGTCGCGATGTGCACGTTGCTCCTGCACAATCTGCGAGTTCGCAGCCTCGTCCATGAGCCAAGCCGTCAGCTGGGGCGTGTAATAGATTCCCATGCTTATCGTCGAGGCATCCACGTCCTCACGACGCTGCACCACGCCCACGACCTTGAGCGTTTCCCCCTTTTCCACGAGACTGCGCATGAAATCGTCGTCGTCGGTCTTCTTCGTCCACACGTCATACTCGTCGTCGTGCACGTAGAACTGGTAGGCGGGTACCACCCGGAAGGTTACGCCAAGCAGTTGGTCGAGCGTGAACGTCAGCTCGTCGGTAGGCGTCTCGACGCTCTCGCCCCTGGCGAAGGTCTGGACCATGTCTTGGAGCTCTTTGCGGTCGCGCAACCCCATCGCATAGCTCATGAAGTCGCTCATCGTGCCCTGCGGCGAAAGGACGATCACCAACTCGTCGTATGCCTTGGGCCACCTACCTGCGCGTACGTCGAACTGTCCTTCAACGAGTCCGAGGTCGGCTGGCATCTGTGCAAAGACGTTCGTCGAGAAGCTCGATGAAAACGCCGAGGAGCTGCCAAAACCGAGCGACTCGAAGGTCGTGTCAGGATTCACCTGCGTGACCTTCTTTGCGCCGTCGTTAAGGAAAACCTGAGGAATCACGCTATATTGATACTCGATGTCCTGCACATGAGCAGAGATGCCACCACCATCTTCGTCCAGATAGCGTTTGAGCGACTCGAGGTCGTTCTTTCCCACGCTGCCAAACATCGTTCCCACCATGCGGGACTCGATCACCTTGTTTGGGTCCTTGGCCTCATCCGAGTTCAGCTCCTCGCGCTGTCCCTGTACGTCGGCAATCATCGACGTCATGTCGAAGCCGGAGTTCATGATCTGCAACGGGTAGACCGAGAGAGTCTCCTCCTCCACCTCATGGATGTACGCGTTGACGCCATTGGCAAGTGCCAAGATGGCTGCGATGCCGATGATGCCGATCGACCCAGCGAAGGCCGTCATGAGCGTACGGCCCTTCTTTGTCATGAGGTTGTTGAAGGAAAGCGCGAGCGCGGTGAGAAAGCTCATGGACGTGCGCCGGGGCGGCTTGGCCTCTCGCAAGTCAGCCTCCGACGGCACGTAGGGATCTGTATCCGAGCGGATGCGCCCGTCGGCCAGCTCCACAATGCGGGTGGAATATTCCCGCGCAAGCTCAGGGTTATGCGTCACCATGATGACCAAGCGATCGTCGGCCACCTCGCGCAGCAGGTCCATCACCTGCACCGAGGTCTTTGAGTCAAGGGCTCCCGTCGGTTCGTCTGCCAGCAGGATCTCGGGGTCGTTGATAAGGGCGCGTGCTATGGCGACGCGTTGCATCTGGCCACCCGAGAGCTGGCTGGGGCGCTTGTCCACGTGATCTCCGAGGCCGACGTCGACCAGCGCCTTTCGCGCGCGATTCCGTCGCTCGGCAGCGCTCACGCCCGAGAGCGTGAGGGCGAGCTCCACGTTGGCCAGAATCGTCTGGTGCGGGATGAGGTTATAGCTCTGAAAGACGAAACCGATGCGGTTGTTGCGGTAGGCATCCCAATCGCGGTCGCGGTACTCGCGCGTGGATATGCCGTCGATAATGAGGTCGCCCGAATCGAAGTGGTCAAGGCCGCCGATCACGTTGAGCATGGTCGTCTTGCCCGAGCCCGAGGGACCGAGGATAGAGACGAACTCGTTATCACGGAACGCAAGGCTCACGTCGTCGAGCGCAACCTGTGTGAACGAATTCGTCACATACGACTTGCAGATGTGCTCCAACTGCAGCATGACACCTCCTCATCAAGCATCTTCCGAACCTCTCAACCAGTATACCAACTTGCTATCATTTCTAGTAAGGACAATGGGGACGGGGACGTTTGTCCGGGAAGTTCTTCCCACAAGCGGTATCCTCCCGCTCCATACAGGCATTTTTTGTCGTACTATAGGAGCATTGCCGCAACGACGAACAGGTACGCAGATGGCACAACGCAACACACGAACCAGACGCGACGAGCGAGAGTGGGATGAAGACACCCGCAGGCGTGGCTCACAATCACGCCAGCGCAGGACGAGCCAAGGCGAACGAGAGTCGCGCCCCCGTCGTGAAGGAAGCGAGGCATCGCGCCAGAGGGAAGGCCGACGCGCGCCGAAAGAACCACGACAAAGCACAGAACGCGTGCGCCGGGACGCGCGTCCGTCCGAACGCACCGCATCTCCCAAGCGGACTCGCAGGCCAGCCGAACGTACGTCGCGAACCAGCGAGCGGAGACGGAATTCTGTCGAGCGCAGCCCACAACCCCGCGACCGCGACTACAGGGCTCCCTCCCGTTCGCCCGAACGGTCGCGCGCGCCCAAGCGCATGCCGCGCCCGAAGCCTCGCGTCGAATCACTCGAGGGGCTACGCGCCATTGCCATCATCGGCATCATACTCTACCACCTTGCCGTACCTTGGCTTCCAAGCGGAAACATGGGCGTCGTTGTCTTCCTCGTCCTCTCGGGCTACCTTGTAACGTGCAGCATACTCAAGGCGCTACGCAGAGACGGTGCCGCTTCTCTTCCACACCTTTGGCTGCGTCGCTTCACTCGCGTCTGGCCGTCCATGGCGCTCATGATCGTGGTCACTGTCCTTGCATGCGTCCTGTTCAATCACATCCTGCTTACGAAGCTCAAGCCAGACCTCATCCCATCGCTTCTTCTCGCGAACAACATCGGTGCCATCCTGCGTGGCGCCTCCTACTTTGACAACCTCGGCGGCACTTCCCCCCTCACCCACCTGTGGTACCTCGGCGTTGACTTCCAGTTCTTCCTCGTGTGGAGCGGACTTCTATGCGCCCTCTGTCCCGGCGGCAGAATCAACCGACGGGCACGCGTCACGGCACTGGTCCTCGCGGTCATCTCGGCAATTCTCATGGGCGTGATGTACGACCCCAACAGCGATCCGACACGCGTGTACTACGGCCCTGACACACGCGCTTTTGCCCCGCTGCTCGGAGCTTGGCTCGCACTGGCTTGGCCCCTCGGCGGTCGAGCACAACGCCTCGACTCCGCCCGCCACACCGTGCGCAGCGCGCCGCTCGTCCTGATCGGACCCATCGCCCTCGTGGCAATCGTGGCAGTCATGGTTTTCATTCCCGCCACGTCGCCCCTGCTCTATCGGGGCGGCATGTTCCTCGCGGCACTGGTCTCCACCTTGCTTTTGGCTGGTGCCCTAGAGACTGACACGCCCCTCGCGCGTGGACTTTCCGCGCGCCCCCTCACATGGATCGGCGAGCGGTCGTTCGGCATCTACCTCTGGCACTTCCCTCTCTTCGAGCTTTTCAAGGTGACCCAGAGCGCGACGTCGCCCGTGTTTGTGCTCCTTGCCATCGCGCTTTCGTTCGGACTTGCCGAACTCTCGCTGCGCTTCGTGGACAAGGTCGTAGCCCAGGGGCAGGTACCCTTCATTCCGCAACAGACCGGCAGCAGGCGAGGCGCACAGCCCGACTACCTCGCATGGATACCCGCAGGCGCCTTGGCACTCGTGCTTGCCGGTGCCATGACGGGCCTTGCAATCATACCTGACGAGACGGCCGTGCCCGCGGACGCCATCAAGAGCACCGGCGAGAGCGTCGCCAAGGCACGTGACCTCTCCAAGGTGAAGCGCAATGCAGCTACTGACGACGAGGAAGAGGATGACTCCGAAAGCTCAACCTCCAAATCCTCGAAGAATGCGAAGTCCAAGAGCAGCTCTGACGAGATTCCCGATGAACCCATCATGCTTAAGGCCTCAAAGAAGAGCATCAAAGACGGCCTCTACACTCCTTTCATCATCTCCGACTCCGTGGCTGGCGACGCCGATTGGTGCTTTGCTGAGCGCATGCCCGACTACTACCTTGACAGCTACGTGGGCCGATTCCCCAGCCAGGCCATTCCCGTACTCGAGGGCTACCTCGACCAAGGCGTCGTAGGCGACATCGTAGTTCTCGCGACCTTCTCGAACATGCCAGCCACCGATGACCAGATGGACGAGCTCGTGGGGCTCTGTGACGACCGTGAGGTCTTCCTCGTGAACGCACGTACCCTCGACGTCGAGTGCGAGCAAATCAACGAGACCATAGACAGATGCGCCAAACGCTACAAAAACGTTCACGTCATTGATTGGCACGATCTCGCTGTAGACGAGGATGATTGGTTCTACCCGGACGGCGAGCATCTCACACCCGATGGCCAGCCCGAATACGTTGACTTCATCGCTCACGAGATCGCAGAGGCGTTCGTAGAAAACGGCGGCACCGTGGAATCTCTGCGCGACGCAAAGAGGAGCGGATACGAAGGTGCGGGCGGCTCCAAGGTCGTTGACCCCACGGCAGACAGTTCGGACGACTCGAGTGCATAGCCAACCACCTTGTTGCGCCCTTACCGCGCCCTTGCTACCGACAACCAAATTTTCAGGCGACCACGGTTCGATGTGTACACTTAGGGGAGTAAACTGACTTGCTGTATGCCTGACGCATGTTATCGTGAAGGGAGACTCATCGTGTTGGACTTGCTCATTGACTTTGTTCTAGCCCTCTTACCTATTCTGTGGCTCGTGCTTGCACTCTGCGGCATGAAGATGGAGGCATGGAAGGCCAGCTTCGGCGCTCTGATTGTCTCAGCGGTCCTGGGTATGGCGAAATGGCACATGACTCCCATCAACGCCATCACTGCCGCTCTAGAAGGTATGGCAATGGCCATTTGGCCTATCGTCATCGTCATCATTGCCGCCGTCTTTACCTACAACCTCACCGTTCACACGGGGGCTATGGAAACGATCAAGGGAATGCTCACCTCGGTCTCGAGCGACATGCGCGTGCTCGTACTGCTCATCGGCTGGTGCTTCGGTGGCTTCCTCGAGGGCATGGCAGGTTTTGGCACAGCCGTCGCCATCCCAGCCTCGATGATGATGGCGCTTGGCTTCGATCCCATCACAGCGATTCTCGCATGCCTCGTAGGCAACGGCGTTCCTACGATGTTTGGCTCCATCGGAATCCCCACCACCACACTTGCAAGTATCACGGGGCTTGACCCCTCCAACCTCGCACTCATGCAGTCGCTGCAGGTCGCGCCCTTCGTCGTTGCCACACCCTTCCTCATGGTCATGATTGCGGGCGGTGGTCCGAAGGCACTCAAGGGCGTCATCCCCATCACGCTCATCACCGGCATCGCCGTCACCGTATCCGAAATCATCGCCTCGATGTTCATCGGTGCCGACCTTCCCATGGTCGTCGCAGCTGTCGTGGCCCTCGTCGTCACCTTCGCGGTCGCACTCAAGATGAAGGGTGAGGTCCCTGCAGAATACGCGCTCGAAACACCAAAGCAGGAGGGCGAGCTCACGCCGAAGGAAGCTCTCACCGCATGGGCACCCTTCATCCTCATCTTTGCGATTCTCGTCCTCACCTCCAAGCTCGTGCCCTTCATCAACGGCCCACTATCGTCGATTAAAACCACGGTTAACATCTATCAGGGCGATCCTAACGCCACCCTCACCTTCTCTTGGATTAACACACCCGGCGTTCTCATCCTCATCTGCGGCATCATCGGTGGCCTCATCCAAGGCTGTCCCTTCCCCGAGATGATGCAGGTGCTCTTGGCCACGTGCAAGCAGATGAGCAAGACAATCCTCACGATGCTCGCCGTCCTCGGCTGCGCCAAGATCATGGGCTACTCCGGCATGATCGCAAGCATCGCGGCATTCTTCGTCGGCACGCTCGGCGGGCTCTACCCACTCGTTGCGCCTGTTCTCGGCGCACTCGGCACCTTCGTCACCGGTTCCGGCACCTCTAGCGAGGTTCTCTTTGGCTCCGTACAGCAGCAGGCAGCACAGGCGATTGGTGCCAACGAGTACTGGCTGTGCGCAGCCAACTCGCTCGGAGTCTCGGCAGGCAAGATGCTCTCACCGCAGTCCATCGCCATTGGCACGGCTTCCTGTGGCCTCATGGGCAAGGATGGCGAGGTGCTCGGCAAGGTCGCGCCCTTCGCGTTCGGTTTCGTCATCATCATGGCCATCTTTATACAGATGGGCGTGCTGTTTGGCCTCGGGATGTAATCAAAAACCACAGTGATGCAGAAGGGCGCCCCTATCCGTCGTGAAAGGGGCGCCCCTTCTGCATTGGCGAGCTTTTGGCCACCTCTACAAACGGTCAGCAAGACTCATGATGAGGTGACTGGTCTTTTCCCAGCCAAGGCATGGGTCAGTTATCGACTTGCCAAATACACCCTCACCGATGGACTGCGCTCCGTCCTCTAAATAACTTTCAATCATGAAACCGCGTACGAGACCAGCGATTACCTTTGAGCGTGCCATGCTGTCAAGCACCTCGTTGCAGATGCGCATCTGTTCCAACGGGCGTTTTCCAGAGTTGTCGTGATTGCAGTCCACGATTACCGCGGGATTCGCGAAACTGCCCGTTTTGTAAGCAGTCGAAAGGCGCTCCAGGTGCTCGTAGTGATAGTTCGCGTGCCAACCACCGTCCGAGCCTATGCGCCCACGTAGTACTGCGTGGGCCAGAGGATTGCCTGTGGTCTCTACCTCCCAGTTTCTGTATATGAAGGTCTGGGGCTGTTGTGCCGCATAGATTGAGTTAAGCATCACAGAGAGGCTTCCGCCCGTGGGGTTCTTCATGCCCACCGGGACGCTGACACCACTTGCCACGAGTCGGTGGCCCTGGTTTTCCGTGGAGCGCGCACCTACCGCAACGTAAGACATCAAATCAAAGAGGTACTGGTGATTCTCGGGGTAGAGCATCTCGTCAGCCGTGAACATGCCACTCTCTTCGATTACGCGCAGATGCAAGTGACGTATGGCTTTGACGCCCTCAAGCAGGTCGTCCGGCTTCGACGGGTCGGGATTATGCAGGATGCCCTTATAGCCGGTCCCCTTGGTGCGGGGCTTGTTGGTATAGACGCGAGGGATGAGCACGAGCTTGTCAGCAACGGACTCACGAAGCTTTGCAAGTCTCGTAACATACTCCAGGACGGCATCCTCTCTATCTGCAGAGCAAGGTCCCACGACGACGAGCAGCTTACCGCTCTTTCCCGTCAGGGCATCGCTTACCTCTGCGTCGAATGACTCCTTTGTCGCCGCAAGACTATCGGAAAGCGGCATCTCCTCACGTATCTCCTTGGGAATAGGAAGACGGCGTTTAAAGTTCATCGACAATGTCATCACCTCAAACTCTATGGAATTTGACGGATTCTGCACGTTTCTCCGCCCGCGTTAATTATTACCTTTGCGTCGTGCATGAGACGCAAGTATGACACAATTCGTCGAGAAACCCTGTCAAAAAGAGCGCTTCATGTGCGTCATGCGGCAATATTTGTGCCACACATGAGAAAGTCACCTAAAACTCAATACGCACGCGCCTCATTTGCGGTATATTCTTCTTCACGTGCAGCCCATGGAAAGGGGAATGAAATGAAGCTTTTGGGCAAGAGGGTAACGAGTGCTGCTTTGGCTAGTACGCTTATCCTGACCGGACTCGCCGGATGTAGCGGACCGAAGGCCGCCGATTCGGGTACCGAGACGGTCGAAGCCACCGATCAAGCGTCGGATCAGACCGGAGATGCTGCGGCCAATCAGCAGGTCGTCGAAAAGACCGTGCCCACCACAGCCGCAGAGCTTGTTCAGGAATACCTTGCCGTGGCACCGACAAGCGGACATGCAGACCTCGCATACAAGTTTGATGTTAGCTCTGTGGATGAGATGTATGGCGAAGCAACGACCAACACGACTGACGTAAGCGCAAGCGTTGAGTATGCCGCGGATGGCAGCAAGACCGCAGACGTCACCATTGCTGGCGCTAACGAGCAGGACGAGTATTCCGAAGAGGAAAGCACCACGACTTCAAACACGACCACTCGTCAAATGCGTGTAAGCGGCTCTGGCACCTCTTATACTGTGGAGCGCAGCGACGACAACGGTACGACGTGGGACAGCGAGCAGCAGACCTACGATCCCATCCCCGTGTTACAGCTGGTTGACACCACCGCTCTTTCGCAAGGCGTCATGGCGCCGACCACTGGCGGCTACACCATCACGATTCCTGGTCAGGGTGTCATCAACCAATTCAAGGATATGCTTGGTGACGTTCTGAGCAATACTGATGTCGCGCAGGACATTCAGAATAACAGCTCCGCAACGTACAACTTTGACAGCGCATATCGCCTTACCGATATGTCTCTGAGTTATGCCTATGCTCCTAAGGCTTCGAACACCGAGGAGGAAGAGTACACGACGGACTCGACCAAGCTCAACATCAACGTGTCGCTCAAGCTCGGTGCAG
>CACXDP010000031.1 GCA_902766445.1 uncultured Coriobacteriaceae bacterium | reverse complement strand
CGCCTGGAGGCTCGGCGACGAGGTGGCCGTCGCGGGCGACGCGGGCGGCGGCTTCTCGGTGACGGCCTCCGGCCTCGCCTATGCGCGGGCCGTCATGGCCTCCGGCGACTTCGCCGAGAACGGCGGCCACGACGCGATGTGCGCCCTCGCCGCCTTCCACGACGCTGAGGTTGCTTATCGCGCGAAGCACTCCCAAGCGTAGCGGATACGTGACAAGTGGCGGGGGACGGTTCTCTTGTTGCCTCAAGAGGTGACAAGAGAACCGTCCCCCTGTCGCCAAACAGACGGTACGGTACGCGAATACCTGCTTCTGCCTTGGTGCCGCCAACTCAACGCGCCCATGGAGCATGCTGCTTGAGTTGTACGACTGGTTATTCAGAAAGATGGCGTGTCAACCTAGAACGCGAACAGGTCATCTGTCGTGACGGTGGTTGCAATCACACCGGCATGCGCGCATGATGCAAATCCGTTTGCGGAGATGAGCGCGAGGTGGACAGCGTACCGCGTGTCGCTCTCGCCCTGAACACCGCGCTTGTGCCAGAGAGTCCGAATCGTACATCTTCGAGATCTCGAACACGCCAGATGTTGATAGACACCTCCAAATCGGGCTCCCTCTTGGCATCCGGTGTACGGGATGGCCGATTAGGGCACCTCTCGCCGGTCCGTCACACCGGATGTGCGCGAGGCCGCGGGATTTTGGTCCTTCAGGTGACATCTGGTGTGCTCGGAGTGTGGTCGTCGGTCGGTCCAGATAATTGCTCGGGTGGGTATGCTATCGGGCTTAGTCCCAAAGCCCGTGGGCCAGCGGTCTCGCATGAGCCAGTCCTCGTTGGCGATGACACGTCACGCAGATGCGGACGCTTGGCAAACAGGGGCGGCATTCGTCCGGCTTCGCGGGGTTTTCTTGGGATCAACGTTGCGGTGGCCTGTTTTCCTCGGAATCGGCGTTAGCGTGGGTTTTTTGCCCTCTGATTGACGTTGGTGTGGCAGTTTTTGCCACGTCAACGCAAAACCCAGGGAACGCAGCCACGCCAGCGTCGATTCTGCGGAATGCACGTTTGCGTGGCGGGCCTTCCCCCGGATTGACGTTCGTGTGGGGCCGTTCCTTGGCTTTTGCGTTCGTGTGGCGCGTTTTCTGTCGGATTGACGTTGGCGAGGTTTTTTACCCCCAGATTGACGTTGGTGGGGCCGTCTGCGCCACGCCAACGTCAATCCCGCGGAATCAAGCCACGCCAACGCAAATCATGTGGAACGGCCCCCACGCCGGCGTCGATTCCGCGGAATGCACGTTTGCGTGGGCCACGGTTCCTTGGCTTTTTGCGTTTGTGCGGACTGCCCCCCGAATCCGCGGCCGAAGCGGCGCTTCGCGCCTCGGTTCCGCGCTACCTCTGGACAAAGGCCTTCGTCGTCATGCGCGTGGAGCCCAGGCAGGTGGCTGAGGGCATGCGTCAAGCAATGAGAATGGATAAGAGTCGCCAGGGAACGCATGACGAGGCCTTTGAGTGACGAGCGTTCTGGTGCCGAGAAGAGCAGGCAGAGAAGGCGGCTGAGAAGAGGAGCTCCGGACGTGGCTGGCATGCCCTGCCGACGACTGTGCCCCGGCAGTCCTTGCCGCCGGGTCGTGCGCACGCGCTATGCAAGCGCACGACCCCCTATGCGTGGACTGGGGGATCGGGGAGCGCCTTGGCATCGGGAGGGAGGACAGGCTCGTCGTGGTGTGCCTGGCCGCGCGCCGTGCCCGATATGCGCTTTTCGCATACGCGCTTGCCAGGGGTATGCTCGCGGGAGGACAATCCGCCACGCAGGCGACGGGAGGATGGCATGACGGATACTGGCATAGACAGGGCAAGGCTGCGCGAGGCGTGCGCGAGGCACCTGCGCGAGCCCCGCGAGACCTCAAATATAGGCCTGGAGGACGCGGCGGAGCTGGCGTGCATGGCACCCGACGAGCTCGCCGCGTGCGAGGCGGGGAGCGAGGACATAGGGGTCGTCGAGTACGTCACGCTCATGCTCAAGTACGGTGCCGACCCCATGGCCCCCTACCGTGCCGTCGGGGTCGCGTGAGGCGCGGGGCGACCCACCCCCCCGCCCGTGACACGGCGACGGCCCCGACATGACGGGCATGCCGCGACGAAGGGCAAGGAACCCGAGAGACCAACCCCTCCGGACCCCTCGGTGGCACCACCATGGCACAGGCTTCGGGGGAGGTCTCCCAAGGCCGGTTG
>CACXDP010000030.1 GCA_902766445.1 uncultured Coriobacteriaceae bacterium | reverse complement strand
TGAAGATATTCGAGCGAGCCTACGTATCCGACCAAGCAGCGTGGAAAGAACCACAGGACCCTTACTTCGATCTCACGCGCGATCCGGTGGTAGCTGAGCGGGTATTAGCGGAGTTCGGCCTCTCGGGCCCCGGAACCCACATCGTCAACGGTCATACTCCCGTACACGAGGTTGACGGTGACACACCAGTGCGCGCCAATGGAAAGCTCCTCGTGATCGACGGTGGCTTCAGCCGGTCTTACCACGAGGTCACCGGCATCGCTGGCTACACGCTCATCGCTGATGCACGAAGTCTGCGCCTCAAGGCCCATCACCCCTTCGCCGGCGTTCGCGCGGCACTGAGCAGCAACGTGGACATTGCGAGCGCGCACGAACAGATTATCGACGACATGCACGAGCACCCCGTCCGCGTCGCCGACACCGACCGTGGAGCGCGCATACAGGCGCGGGTGGATGACCTCACGCAACTGCTCGAAGCCTACCGCGAGGGCGTGCTGCCCGAGCGCGCGGTCCGCTAAGGCTTCACCTGCATCCCCGCGCACCAGCTCAGGCGCGGGGATAACAGACGCATCGAATCAGTATTTCTTGCGCCCGCGACGGCGACGTGCGTAGTCGCTGCCCTTGCGGGCGTTCTTCTTGAGGCCGCGCATGACGTCTTCGGCCGACTTGCCTTCCACGAGGCCCTTAAGCTCAACGAGCTGGTCGCGCGCCTTGGCGGCCCGCTCGAAGTCCATTGCGTCCGCCGCAGCAGCCATCTCCTCTTCGAGGCCGGTGATGATGCGCAGCACCTCGTCGCGCGGGAGCTTCTGCAGCTCGGTCGCGACCTCTTCGGCGGTGGATGGCGTGTAGAACTCCCCGTGGCTTCCGTCACCAGACGTGCGCTCCTTGCCATCGAGCGTCGCCGCGGCTTCTTGGATGAAGCTTGTGATGTCACTGATGGCCTTGCGCACGGTCTGCGGCTCAATGCCATGCTCGGCGTTGAACGCTTCCTGGATGGAACGGCGGCGGCGCGTCTCGTCGATGGCGATGCGCATGGAGTCGGTGACCTCGTCAGCGTACATGATGACCTCACCGCTCACGTTGCGCGCCGCGCGACCCATGGTCTGGATGAGCGAGCGACGGTTGCGCAGGAACCCCTCCTTGTCGGCGTCAAGAATCGCCACGAGCGAGACCTCGGGAATGTCAAGACCCTCGCGCAACAGGTTGATGCCCACGAGCACGTCAATCTTGCCCTCGCGCAGCTCGCGAATGATGTTCACACGCTCGAGGGTAGCGGTATCGGAGTGCATGTAGTTCACGCGCACGCCCTCGTCGAGCAGGTGGTCAGTGAGGTCCTCAGCCATGCGCTTGGTGAGTGTCGTCACGAGCACGCGCTCCTTGCGTGCGGTGCGGTCCTTGATCTCGGCGAGCAGGTCGTCAATCTGGCCGCGAACGGGACGCACATCGATGAGCGGGTCCAAGAGGCCTGTGGGACGGATGATCTGCTCCACCTCGTTTTGCGTGACACGCTCCTCGTAGTCGCCCGGCGTCGCGCTCACGTAGATGAACTGCGGCACGCGGCTCTCGAACTCATCGAAGCGAAGGGGACGATTGTCGAGTGCCGAGGGCAGACGGAAGCCATGGTCGACGAGCGTGATCTTTCGCGCGCGATCGCCCTCGTGCATGCCACGAATCTGCGGTACCGTGACGTGGCTCTCGTCGATGATGCAGAGCATGTCGGCTGGGAAGTAGTCGATGAGGGTGTAGGGAGGCTCGCCCGGCTTGCGCCCGTCAAGGTGACGCGAATAGTTCTCGATGCCCGAGCAGAATCCCATCGTGTCGAGCATCTCGAGGTCGTAGCCCGTTCTCTGTGCCAGACGCTGCGCCTCGAGGAGCATGTCATGCTCTTTGAGTTCAGCCACGCGCGCCTCGAGCTCCTCGCTGATGGTCCGCAGAGCATGCGATACCTTGGGACGCTCGGTGACGTAGTGCGATGCCGGCCAGATGGGAATGGCGTCGAACTCGCGAATGATCTCGCCCGTAACTGAACTGATTTCGGCAATGAGTTCCACCTCATCGCCAAAGAACCCGATGCGCAGGGGATTCTCCGCATACGGCGGAAAGACGTCCACCGTGTCACCTCGCACACGAAACATGCCGCGCTGCAGAGCGACGTCGTTGCGATCGTACTGTATGTCGATGAGCTCACGAATGAGGTCGTCACGCTCGAGCGGTTCGTCCTTGCTCACATTTGGCGCAAGCCCCGCATAGTCCTGCGGACT
>CACXDP010000029.1 GCA_902766445.1 uncultured Coriobacteriaceae bacterium | reverse complement strand
TGATATCCGCCACCGATGCCGGCACCTGTGTAGAAGATCATGGACTGACCACCAGTAAACGTACTACTCAGCCCTCCCCAGAGCATTTCGTGCGCCAGGATGATCGACGAAGACAGACCGCCCACACCACCGTCAAGAACTCCATCGGAGATGGTCTGCCCTGCGATGTTGCCTGCCACATCACCGTAGGACCCAAGGCCAGCGGCACCGCCAGGCTGGAGAATGTAGAGCCAAGGCATGACCTTCGGCGCAATCGTGAGTCCTCCCTGGGCTGCGGTTTGGCCGCCACTGATGTTGATCTCGTCAACGTGACCGAAGATTCCACCGCCGATGCCAGCTCCACCGAGCACGGAGGTTGCCATGACGTAGCTGTCTGAGATGTCGATGGTGCCGCCCACAACCGGAGCCGGAGCATCGCTCAGGAGGACTGAGGCGCCGGTGCCGATGCCCGCCCCAAAATCGCCGACGGCGACCACGTAAGCCGGGCTGCCCTGTTTTGACGCCTGGATGGCGATCTTGTTCGCTATTGCGTTGCTACCGCCGCCGATGCCGGCCGCGCGACGCACGCCATTGGCCTCGACGTACGCGCCAGAGATGGTTATGTTGCCGGACGCTCCACCATCACCTCCGCCGATACCGGCACCATCCGCGCCGCCGGTGGCCTTGACAACCGTCCTGTAGCCAGTCTCCTGGGTCTCACCCTTGATGGTGATGTTTCCACCGGAACCATTCTTGCCGCCGCCAATGCCGGCTGCGTTGCCGCCTCCCTGCGCCGTGACGTCACCTTTGTTAATGGTGATGGTACCTGCACTTTGGTTAACATCGCCGCCAATGCCAGCCTGGCTGGTTATCGAGGACTTCGCCTCAATAATGCCGCCGTTAATCTCGAGGGTGCTACCCACTGGCACGCGTATGCCGTACACGCTGGTCTTGAGCTGACCGAGGCCGCCGTCTTCTTGGTATCCGCTCTGAGTCCAGATGCGAAGGGTCTTGCCGTCCGCTATGGTGATGCCGTTGGTGTTCAGGACGGCACCGTCCCCCAAAATGATGTTGACCACGGACGCTGCGCTATCGGGAATAGTGAGGTTATTTACGATTGTCTCTTGATAGCTATTTGTGCTCCCAACGTAGTACCATCTATTCGTCAATTGACCAGTGCTCGACGACGTAAGGTAGGCAGCCACTTGGGATCGTGGTTTACCATCCAGACCAACGTAGGATGTATAGATATCACCCTCATAGTTCGTCACGACGATTGTGTACTCAACACCGTCGATGGTGACCTTTACGCACTCCTCGGTACCAAAGGCCTGGGTCGCGGTCACGACCCACGCGCCATCCTCGTTGGAGACGGATAAGAGCTCCGAATTGCTGACCTCGACCGCCGTGGGCACGCCCGCGAGGCCCACGGCCGCGAGGACGTCGGCCAGCGCAACGGAGGAGCCGTTGGACAACACGTAACTCCTCTCGCCATAGGTGAACTCGAGGGTGTACCAGGAGAAGCCGTCCGTCTCAACGACAGCGGTGGTCTCCTCGCCGGTCTTCGGCGTCACCTCGGTGCTCACGTCGAGGCTCTCGGCCGCAAGCTCGCCCGTGACCTCGTCCTCAGTGACGTGGTACACACGCGTGTCCAGGTTCTCGTTGGCGACCTCCTCAAGCGTGAACGAGACGGTGACCCTCTGGCCCTCCGCCGGCTGGAGCTCGCTGCCTTCGGTGTCGAGCACCTTTATGTCGAAGGTGTACGAAGACGTGACGTTTTCGTCATCGTTGCGCGCCTCCTCGACTGCCTCTGCGGCCTGCTCGGCCTGCTCCCGGGTCGGCCGCTCCACGGAAAGCCGCGCGCCTTCCGGGAACACGCCGGCGTCGGCCCTCACGGTTACCTTGACGCCGTCGAGCGTCTGCGCCTGCTCGAATGCCGACGCCCCGGCCTCCTGCCCGTCAACCTCTATCAAATCGGTGGGAAGTTGAGCATCGGCGGCGTCAGCCGCGTTATCGGAAGAAGACGCGTCCACCGATTCAATCTCTTCCTGATCGGCTTCTGGGATGAGGGCAACCTCATCCCCTTCACCTTCGGAAGACAGATCATCTTCCGTGACGTTGTCAACGGATGTTGCAGAGAGCCCCTCTTCCGCTGCCTCCGCAAGGGCCGACAGCGGCAGGCCACTCACCGTCAACACAGCTGCCATCACCAGCGAGAGCACTCTCCTCGAGGCCGTACTCCTCATTGCCATCCTCCCCCATCTCCACTTACAGAACAAACCCTTTAAGCTTTCATTATAGACAAGTCCCGTCATGGAAACCTCATGAATTCTCGCAGAGTAAATTGACTCGTGTTGAGCGCTGGCGATGTCTATTGCGACAACTACCACTGCAATGACAACGAACATCCGCCTGTTTACGACCCCTTCGGTATCCATGCTGAACCTCTCAACGTGATGCATCTTGCGAGCTGTATGTTGCATTTCGTCGCGGAGGTCGTTTCGCCTTCAAACCCGGGCATGGACTACGTGTCCAAGCTCAATCTTTACCGAGAGGCAAACGTACGCGAGTACTGGATTTGTGATTCCCAACAAAACCGAGTACTCACGTACGTACGTGTTCGACTCTCAATCCGTTATGCAGACATACGAATTTTCCACGCCAGTTCCGTCTGAAGTCTTCCCTGGTTTCGAGTTTGACTTCGGACAGGTCATGGCGGGGATGTAGCCCTACTGCGGCGGAACGTGTACGGGGGGACGACCGCCCGCCACGCCATCCACCTCATCCTTCGCCAGCTTGCAACGCTCCTCCTGC
>CACXDP010000028.1 GCA_902766445.1 uncultured Coriobacteriaceae bacterium | reverse complement strand
CGCAGGTGAAGTAGAGCCTGAGCGAGGTGTCGGAGTCGAGCAGCAGCGTGATGCCGGTGACCTTGACGCCGTCGGGCGCCGTGCCGGTCCGCGTGGCCCCGTGGTCCGCCACCGCGGCCCTCACCTCCTCCTCGCCGGGCAGCGCGTTGATCCCCTCGGTCGGCAGCGCGGTGCCGTACTTCCACCTGACGGCGTGGGCGCAGTAGGTGTAGGTGGCCCTGACCTGGGCCTTCTGGGCGTCGTTCAGCGGCGAGACGTCAGAGAGAGCGCCCTGGCAGTACCCGTAGACGCTGTAGGTCGCAACGCCTTCATCCAGCTTCTCCCCCCTCGAGTTGTGGAGGTCTATCTGCCCGCCGTCCGCGCCGAGCAACTTGAGGTTGATTTTCTTGTCGGCCTTGATGGCGGAGACGGGGTAGCTTACCTTGTACCTTCCGTCCTCCTCCTTCGCGGAGGCGAGCTCGACCTCCATCTCGCCCATGGGGCCGTCCATGGCGGCTTTCGCGCCTTCGGCCAGGCTCTCGGGCACAGAGAGGTAGAAGTTCAGGCCGATCTCGCCACCGAGGGTGAGGTTGGCCGTCGACACGACGGCGACTTCCTGCCGGGGTTCCCACTTCGCGTAGAGGGTCGTCGCCTCGCTTACGGTGTCGGTATCAAAATTCCAGGCGTTGGTGCAGGCATCTTCCCTGTACCAGCCGCCGAACTCCCAGCCATCCTCGGCCGGGTCCTCGGGCTTGCTCACCACGCTACCGGACGCGACGGTCTGCGCCTCGGGGGCCGTGCCGTGGCCGTTGGCGTCGAAGGTCACGGCGACGGGCGCGCCGAGGAACAGCTGACCGTCTGCGTTCTTGCCCACCACATAGCCCTCGTTGTCGCTGAAGAACTTGCTCGCGTCGTTGTAGGTCGTGAATTCGCTGTCGGTGAACGCGCCGGGCTCCAGGTCGAGCCGCCGGCCACTGTAGTTGAACTTCGCGACGGTCACGCCGATGGAGGCATTCTCGCCCAAGGCGCCGTCTATGACAAGCCTCCCGCCGTCCGGCCAGTAGTTGACCGCCGTATTCGACGTGTTCAGGTTCCCCGCTATGACCACGTCGCCCGAGACGGTCGCGGCACCCCTCAGGCCGACGCCGAAGTTGCCGCTGATCGTGCCGCCCGTCAGAACTACCGTACCGGTAGTAAGCGTGCCGATTCCGCCAGCGTGATCAGGCCAATTCTCGTTAATCCGACTGTCGTTGTTGCTGATCGTTCCGCCGCTCATGGTGAATGAGGCGGAGGATGGATCTCCATTCTCCGCTCCAACAGCGACGCCGGCACCGGTCCAGTACTCGCCATACATGTAATTGCCGACGATCGCGGCCCCGCCGGACATGCTTGCAGATCCGCCATTGGCAACATAAATGCCGGCACCCGCATAAGCGGAGTTTCCGATCAGGGTCCCTCCCCTGAAGTCGAGCGTGCCCTCGACGCGAAGAGCGCCGCCACAGAGCCAATCATTATTTCCACTGACTTGTTTTCCTCCCGTAATGTATCCGCCCGTAAACGCGACGGTCCCGTTCTCGTCGTCCACCGTCGCCAGACCTGCGCCGTTCGGCTTCGGGTTCGCGACCGTGTACCCGTGCGTCGTGTCGGGATCGCTGTCGTCAAGCGTCAGCGTCGCTCCGCTGGGGACCGTAATGACGCTGCCGGTGCCGTTCAGTTTGACGCCATGGCCATTGAGGTCGAGGGTCCTGGTGCCGGTGGGGACGCTGATGGTACTCTCCGTGGTCACGTCGCCCAGGAGCTTCAGCGTGCCGCCGTCCGCCCAAGCGGCGAGCGCGTCGGCGAACACGCCGTACTCCGCAGTCGTGTCGCCAACGGTCACGCTGGCGATCACCGCACTCAAGTCGTTAATGGTGTAGTTCGCGCCACCGTATGGACCATCTAATGTGACTGTAGCATCCGCACCAATGGTGAGCGCATGATTACCGTCGCCGCCTATGCCATGCCCTTGCGGACCATTGGTCACCGTTCCTGAAGATGCGTTAACGGTGCAGTTGCCCTCAATTGTTATATTCTTTTCTCCATATATTGCAGCACCGCGATATCCTCCATCCGTAGTACGGATGTCAAGTGTCCCATCTCCAGTGATGACAAGGTCTGAACGGCAGTAGATTCCCCACCAAGTGCTATTGCTGCCGTCACCTTGTACTATTGTATTAGTCCCCTTCAATTCAATAGTAAAAACTCCATCCCTCGGATAATACATAATGACCGTAGAATCCTGTGGAGGAGCATATCCTTTCCCTTCAAATGTGTAATTCTCGAGCGTTAATGTATTTGATGCGGTGTCGTAACTCCAGCCGGTGCCAGAGGTGGTTGTGTTCGCATATACATCATTAACATAGAGACCACCATCAACCGCTGCATACGCTGTCAAACCCGTCCCAGGCACCAGCCCCAGCACCAGCGCGAGGCTTAAGATTGCGCTCAATAACCTCTCTAATCTCATTCCCATAGTTCCCTCTTCTCCCTTCTTTCCCTTCCGCGACCGCCGCGACGGTCGCACTGCCGTGCCAAACAAAAGACCGCCGGACCCAGCGGGGCATGACGCCCCTTCAGGTCCGACGGTCATCCGTCGCGTATGTGGTTGTGATCGGTGCTCGAGAGGTATGCGCGGCTATGGCGTGGCGTAACGAGCATGCGCCTTCTCCGCATGGCTGTCAATCCCTCCCTGGCTTCCCTAGCCCGCGTGCCGCCGCACCGACGCGGCACCCTACTTCATCACAACTAACACTATTCACATTATCCCCATTGCTCCGGCTTTGGCAAGGTGATACTCCAGATCGTAGGACAAAAGAATGAATACTGAGAGGCACTCGATACCCTCGCGGGCCTTGACTGGAGACCCCTCCGTGGCGTGTTGCGGAGGGGTCTCTGATCGGACGTCAGCGAGATGGCGACGACGATACGTCGGCAACTGGGTGTGCGAGAGTTTAGAACGCGCGGCGGAGAAGCAGCGAGTTCGTGACCACGCTCACGCTCGAGAAGGCCATGCATGCAGAGCTGAGCTCAGGCGGCAAGACGCCAAAAGCCGCAAGCGGCACGAGAATCAGGTTGTAGCCCAAAGCCCACGCGAAGTTCTGGTGAATCTTGCGCATCGTCGCCCGGCTCAGCCGCATAGCACGCGCCACATCGCACACGTCATCGTGCATGAGCACGATCTGCCCCACCTCAAGCGCAGCATCGGATCCCGCACCCATGGCGATGCCGATATCTGCCGTAGCGAGAGCCGGCGTGTCGTTGATGCCATCCCCCACCATTGCGACTAGCTCAACATGCGTGGGGTCAAGCAGGGTGGTGACGGTCGCGGCCTTTTGGCCGGGAAGAACTTCAGCCAGAACCTTGTCTTCATCGATGCCCACCACAGCCGCAACGTGTTTGGCTGGTGCCATCGCGTCGCCCGTGAGCAGATACACCTCACATCCCAAGTCGCGCAGCGCAGCTACGCCCTCCGCCGCACTCTGCTTAGGTGCATCCGCCGCCGCAATCGCACCGGCAACCCCGTATGACTCAAAAACGAGGTACATCACCGTGACATGTGCGCCTGCACCTGTTTGCGAGAAGTCCTCACACCATGCGGGCAATTCCTCGCCCGTCAACTCGTGTACGAGCGCCTCGTTGCCGAAGCCAAAGCGCTCGCCATCCACACGGCCGATAACCCCCTTGCCCGTAACGGCTTCAAAGTCCTCTACCATCCCCTCGGGTATCATCACATCATGCTCGGCAGCGTACATGAGCACCGCTCGCGCAAGAGGGTGTTCGCTACCGCGTTCGAGCGCTCCAGCAAAGCGAATCACGTCCTCTTCGCCTGCCTCCTGGCCGCACGCCACGCCCACCACCATGGGCATTCCTTGAGTCAGCGTACCGGTCTTGTCAAAGACAACCTTGCGCACGCGACCCGCCTGCTGCAGGGCGTCACCATCCTTGATGAGGATGCCCTGCTCGGCACCCATGCCCGTCCCCACCATCACTGCCGTGGGCGTTGCGAGACCCAGAGCGCAGGGACAGGCCACCACGATGACGGAGACACCCGACATGAGCGCATGCTCGAACGATGCCGCGTCTATGCCACCGGCTGCCGCAGCCGCAAAGAGCCAGCCGACGAACGTCACGAGTCCGATGCACAATATCGTCGGCACGAAGATGCCCGCGATGCGGTCGGCCAGCTGCTGAATCTGCGGCCGTGATCCCTGGGCTTTCTCGACCATCTCCACGATGCGGCTGAGCGTAGATTCCGCACCGACATGCGTTGCACGCACGACCAGAACACCGTTACCGTTGATGGTGGCTCCCGTCACCTCATCATTTGTAGCTTTCTCCTGCGGCATAGGCTCGCCCGTGAGCATTGACTCGTCCACGGCACTCGAGCCAGAGACGACCACGCCGTCAGCGGGGATACGCTCGCCAGGATGAACCTCCATCACGTCACCGACGCGCAGGTCGTCGGTAAGCACGTCGAGCGTCTCGCCACCCCTGCGCACGTGTGCAACCTTAGGTGCGAGGCTCATGAGCGACTCGACCGCCTCTCCCGCACGCCCCTTCGCACGCGCCTCGAGCATCTTTCCCAGCAAGACGAACGCAATGAGCATGGCACTCGTCTCAAAAGGCGCCATCGTACCTGCCGTGGTAGGAGAGAAGGTCACGTAAAGCGAGTATACGAACGCAATAGTCGTGCCCACCGCCACGAGAGTGTCCATATTTGCCGAACGTGCCTTGAGGGCGCCCCACGCGCCGCGATAGAAGCGCGCACCTGCCACGAATTGCACGGGAATAGTAAGCACCATGCACAGGAGGTTCATGATGAGCATCATCTGCCCATGGGTGTGTTCGGGGCCAAAGACGGCCGTCGCAAGCGGCATAGTGAGGCTCATGCCCCAGGGTGTCATGCCTATGATCATGACGAACGAGGCCAACACGAGCGCCATCACAAACATGCGGATGTCGCGAGCTCGCTGTGCCGCCTCACGCGCGTGCCGCTCCTCATCAAAGGCAGCGCGGCCTTCTCGTGGGATGACCGTCGCACCGTAACCGAGGCCAACGACGGTTTCGATGACAGCGGGCATATTGGTGCGGGCGGGGTCGAAGGTGACCGTGCCGTTGTTTGCCGCGAGATTGACCTCACATGACTCGACGCCCTCCATCTGGCCAACAACCTTCTGGATGAGCGCCGAGCAGTTAGCGCAGTGCATGCCCTCGATGGCAATCCGTTCCGTCTCCATACCCGCACTCCCTAGTTAGCGTGGACTTACTCTCGCCGAGTCATTGTAGCCCAAGCAAAGTCTGGGAGTCGTGCGACGAGCTGAGCAATAAGAGTTATGGCTGCAGATACTCGTCCCCGTAGGTATAGATAGAGCCACGGGCGTCCTCTTCATCAAGAATGGTTTGAGCATTTGCCCGCTCGATATCACTCAGCATGCTGTCATCAAAGGAATCGGCATCATACCGGCAGGAATACCAACTGCAGTTCTCGAAGTAGTTACGGAGGTTCCATTTCTTAAATCCACGCCCATAACGCGCATAGATCTCGTTGCGTCCGACGTAGAGCTGCCAGTCGCTGTAGCCACTGAGGTCACCACGAGAGAGATAGCGCGAGGTGACACCGGAGATGACATAGCCCGAGCTGCTAGGTGCGCTTGGGGCACTCGGCGCGGGGGCACTCGGTGCGGGTGCAGTGGGCACGGCAATGACGGTTGTAGCACTCTGTGTGTTTTCTCTCGGCGCGGGTTCGTTGCTTGTGGTTGGCGTAGATGGAGTTGGGGCGGTTACGTTGATGACAACGTTCTCGGGTACATCGTTCTTGCTGCTCGACTTTTCGTCGTTTTCAGATTTCTCACTTGTAGCGGGCTGGGCTTTCGGCTTCGTCTGCTCCACACTTCCCGACTGGGGGCCTCGAAGGTTTATGACGCCAGTAGCGATGAGGCACAGCCCTACAAGAATCGTGGCGAGAACGCTGCAGACTGCGACGAGCGCGGTCGATGTGGGGTTCCGCACAGTAGGCTGGTAGTTTGGTTGCGCGGGCGCTTGATAGATGGGCGCTCCGCAGCCTGGGCAGCAAACATGATCAGGGTTCAGCTGGGTTCCGCAGTTGTTGCAGTACATGAACGCTCCTCTCATCTCGTCTCATCTCGCTAGCTTCATTATAGCGGGTGTCCATGCCACTAAATTGCGTAATGAAATAATAAAGTGTCCTGCAGGCGTAAATGTCACCTGTCAGGTTACCTTTTCGTGCGCATCATACCGTAGGCTTCAGTCGTGTTGCAGAGAAGCCCACGGTCACAAGGAGGCAATCATGAAGAAGGGACTCACTGAGCTGGCATTCGTCGTCGACAAGAGTGGCTCGATGTGCGGTCTGGAGGCCGACACGGTGGGTGGCCTCAACGCCACACTCCAGGAGAACCGGGCGTTGCCCGGAGAGGCAAACATCTCCATCGTCTTCTTCGACAACTACAGCGAGGTACTGCTCGACCGCAAGCCCCTCACCGAGGTGAATGACCTCACCCCAGCAGACTACCATGTGGGCGGCTGCACGGCCCTGCTCGACGCAGTGGGCGATGCCGTGCACTACCACACTAAGGTGCAGCAGATCCTGCCCGAGGATCATCGCGCCGAGCACGTGATGTTCGTCATCATCACCGACGGCATGGAGAACGCCAGCAACCACCGCACCTACGACGAGGTCAAGCGCCTCATCGAGCAGAGGCGCGAAGAGGGATGGGAGTTCATCTTCCTCGGGGCAAACATCGATGCAGCCGCGGAAGCCGGCCGCATCGGCATCGCAGCCAATCGTGCGAGCCGCTACGTAAGCGATGGCATCGGAAGCCGCATCGCGTACGAGGCCATCGCCCGTGCACAGTGCGAGACTCGGATAGCAGGCGCACCGAGCGCATCCTGGAACGTAGGCTCCATGGCGGACGCCGCCGCCCGCGATCCACGAACGCCAAACAAGCGCCGCATGCCCTGGCGCAAGCGTTGATTCCCAGCGTGCAGGGACTAGCCTGGACGAGGGCGGACGGCTTATGCCATCCGCCCCCTCTCAGCTGATCTCCTCGCCGCACTCCTCGCGCACGAACGTGCGAAGGGCGTTGAGCGAGAACACTCCGTCCTGCGCGTCCACGAATTCGGCAAGGCGTCGGGCAAGCTCCGTGGCCTCCGGCGAAGAACAATGCAATACTTTATCATCCGCCAACCATCTCAGCAGCACAAGTGGTGTGTTGCCAATCAGGCTCGCATCCTCATCCACGGGCAAGAATGCGAAGTGAAGCTCCCAAGTCGTTCCCACAAACACATACGATGGGTCAAAGAGGAGCAGATGGCAGCCATTGCCACCCGCCATGCACCAAGCCTCGACCTGCGTAATGCTCACGAGCATGCGCACGAACGCCGCATGTGAAACCTGCGAACGCTTGAGATACCCTCTGAGACTCGTCAGCCCCTCCACTTCGTACGACAGCCGTCTGCGTTTCGCATCGCAATCGCAGGCCAAGAGGTTTTGATGCCCGTGAGCCATGCGCCATCGAAGCTTGCGAGTGCTCAACGCCTCGCTACGCTTCAGAGACACCACAAGCTGGCGCGTATGAGCCCTCCTCCTTCGCACGAAGCTCAGCTTCATGCCGACCTCCCCCTCACATCAATACCAGTAACGATCCGTCCACGATGCGATCGTCTGCCGCGAGCACGCCGAAGATCTCTTCTCGTGCGAGAAGCCTGCCAGCCGACACTCCTTCCGCATACATCAAATCGCAATCGTCTGACGCACAATAGCGAGCCCGTTCCTGAGCGCCAAGAATACGAGAGATGAGCCATGCGCCCTGACTCACACGCAGACCCATCGGGACCCAGAACTCGTACGTCTGGCGATTGGCGGGAAGCAGCACCTTGAGCAGGATCTTGTCCCTCACAGGCCCACACCCGCCACGAGCTTGTCTTCCTCAAAGCGTGCCTGTGCCTGACACAGCAGCCGCTGCATGCGTTCACCATCGGCGTTTAGAAATCCTAAGGCAAAGACCCCATCGATAGAGCCCTTGTCGAGCATCACGTCACGAGAGGGCCCGGTAAGACCCTGTGGGTAAGGCACAGCCGCATAGTCCCACAGTCTCCCCGTCGACTCGTCGCCTACCATACACGCAATGACCATCAGCAGACCGTCGCGTCCTTCCACGTGCACGATGGAGCCGATTGGCAACCAGTCCTGCGTAGAAATCATAAATACCTACCAGCCTTTCTATCTCTTGTCGCTTTCTGACTATTCCGGACAGTTGTCTATCTCCCGTTGCAGCCGATCGGCGTTATCCCAGCAATCCCGCGCGCTGTCAGCGGCCGTCTGTGCCCTGCTCGCATAGTCCGCCGCCGAAGCACTCAGTGAGCTGCATCTGCCCTCAAGCTCCTCCACGAGCTTCCCGGCTGCGTTTACCGCGCCATCCGCATACCCTTCACCGTCTTGGAACGTCGAAACGATTCCTTGACACACGCTCGGCTCGTTGAGCGCCCCTGAGACCTTCGAGGCAAAGTCCTCAAGGTCACGAAAGAGACCGGACTGCGTCGTCCGCACTGACTCGCAGGCGGCCCTTGCACCGCGAGCAAGTTCAAGCTGCTCTAGTTTGTGCCGCAGTTCCGATTCGACCGCAGCGCTCAAATCGCGAAGCTCACGCTCTTGCGCGGCATAGGCCTCAGCCCACTGCAGGTTTTCCCACTTGGCCTGTTCAAGTTCCGCTCGTCCCATCGCAGTCACACTCCTTCGTATCGCCTATCCGCCAAACGCATGCTTCAGCCAGTCGAAGCCACTGGTGATAAACTTCCCCGTCTCGCGATAGCCCGATGCCACGCCATCCACGATGGCGTCCTTGGTGCCCGACTCCTCCATCCAGTCGCTCGCATAGTTCCAAGCCAGGTCCACAGCACATCCGGCCAAAAAACCCACCGCAGTGCCGACTGGCCCTCCCACCATCGTCCCAACCGCCGCACCAACCGCCTTTCCCGTCGCGAACTTTGCCGCCCCACTCACGGCCGTGTAGGTTGCCTCGGCAGCCTTGTCCGCAACGTCGCCTTCCGCCTCGTCATACGCTTTTGACGTTCCCACAGCGATACCAAGTACCGAGAGGCCGTCACCAACGTATCCGGCAATCTTGCCTACCGCACTCGCACGTTCGGTCCATTTCCCCGCAGACGATGCAGCTTCGGCAGCGTCCGCAACGGCGTCGCCCACGTCGTCGGCTGCAGACGCGGCAGACGACGTTCCCGTTGCGGTATTCCAGGCCTCGCGCCACTTATCAGGCTTAGTCCAGTCGAACATCTTCCCTGAGAACCCCTCGGCGAAAGGTTTGGTCTGAGACGGCTCCCAAGTGTTATCCAAGATCTTTCCCGCGGTTGCCCCCAGTGAGAAACCGTGCTTGGCGATACCAGTGACACCCTTGGCGTCCTTGACCCCATCGTTGAGTTTCACCAAGAGGCTCTTTTCACTAAATGAGGTATCGAAGCGTGCGCCATACTCGCCCTCAAAGCTCGCAACCGATGCCTTGTAGGTCGAGAATGCGTTCTGGGTCTGCTCAACGCGACTCTTTGCCTTGCTCGCACTCGTCGCGAGGGAGTCGAGTTGCCGCGCTATCCCAGCCGCATCCTCAAGACCCGCAAGCGAGTCCCGGGCCGCTGTCAGGTCACTATCGAGAGACGAGAACGACGCACTCAGATACTGGCCAGAACCGTCAACCGACACGCCCTCGTCCAGGTAGACCATGCTCCCCGCAGACCCTCCCGCACCGGCAGCATTCAATACCGACCCATACTGTGGCAGGAGCGTCCCTGACGCGGCTGCACTCGCAGCGCCGAACGCGTCGGACAACTTGGTGAGGCCACCCTTAAGTTCGCCAAGATCCCTCTTGAACTGGCTCGTCGCCAGACTGCCCGTCTTGTACCATTGCCCTCCCGCCGTAGGAAGTACAGCGCTAAGCGCAGCGTCTGTACGTTCGTATGCTACGCGAATGTCTTGGGTCACCTGGAGCACGCCCGTCGCCGCGGAGGACAGCTCCGACACATCAAGTCGAAACATCGCACCACTCCCTTCCCGATTCCTTACGCAACGGAGTTTCCTGGGTCATACGCGCCGTCCCACTTCGCTTGCAACGCACTTGCCATGCCCTCGTCCGCGGCAGTGAACTGTTCCGCGGCACTCACAAAGAAGCGCGCGAACGTCCAGTAAGCGCCGTCGTAGCTCTTGAGCACGTCACTCACGGTCGTGAGCGCCAGCTTGGCCTTGGCGGCGGCAGAGCCCTCCCATGACGCTAGTCCGCTCCGGATACCACTCTGCCTGCTCTGCGCGTGCTGCACCAGCTGGCTTACGCTGCGTAGCTGCTGTGCCGTGTTCATCGTCTGGTCGTAGTCCATGCGAATCTCGCCAGCCATCATTCGTCTCCCTTGGCCCGGAGCGCCCGCTCACGCCGATAGTCTGGCTCCACCGCAGATAGGTGGGCTATGAACGCCATACCCTCGGCATCGCAGAAGCCGAACTGATATGCCTCCTCGATATCGCCCCTGTCAAAGAAGAGCTCCGTCGGCTCTTGCTTGCCCTCCGGATACGGATAGCCGCAGTAGTCCCATGCCTGGCTGGTGGAGCCGTCTATGGACATGTATCCCACGACCATCACCAGGCGCTCCGCCCCATGCAGACGCACTACACTGCCGATGGGCATCCAATCCCCATGTGGGTCAAACATCCTCTCCTCCTGATTCTTTCGACTCTCTTTGCCGTCATTGCTCCTGCAACATCACCTCCTTCCTCGTGGCTTATCCGTTTGCTTGTCAGCCGCGTACTCGAGGAGACGCACCCCCTCGACGACGCCGCGCACGACGAGAAACCCGTCTGATCTAGCCGCGGGTTGGCGGTATTCGGGCATCGGCCTGCCAAAGGCAAACGTCGTCTGGTCCGCGAAGCCACCGCCCACCCACACGCCACTGGAATATGCCGTCACGACCCGATACCAATCCGCATAGAGCGACTTCGCGCGCCACAGTTCGGTAGCAATTACCAAAGCACGCGTCTCGGCATCACGTTCCGTGGCCAAGAAGCTCTGCAACACCGCGCTCTCTCGTTCGGGAAGGGCGGCAACCGTCTGCACGATGCTGGTAAAGACAACGACGCGTCCTGGAGCGGAGCCATCGCCGAGTCCTCGCACGAAGGCACAGACCTCTTCCTCATCCCGCACGACCAAATCGCTTTGCACCTGGCCGAGAACGCGCTGGGGGTCGACGAATCGATACGCCCCGTCGCCAGCACGCCCGCACGCCTCGAGCAGGCCGCGAAGATACGACGCAATCGACTCGAGGTCATTTCCCAGCACGAGCATCGTGCGAGACCGCGCAAGGTCGAAGCGCACGGGTTCGATTCGCTCCTTAGAAAACCCCACAGGCACCAGCAGGACGCTCGCGCTGCTGCCCATGGCCTCAGCGCTCACATGCCTGGGAAGGACGGGAATTTGGCGTGCCTCGGCACCGGTGCGCTTCCGAACGTCATGCGCAAGTCTGGTGATCCAAGCCCGTTCGGCGTCCGGCGTCTCGGCAACGGATGCCCCCTGGAACTCGAGAAGCCGCTTTCCAACCTTTGCGATGCCGCGTCGCTCCGTCTGAGGGGGCACGAGAGCGCCCAGCCTACCAACCAGCGTGCCGTAGTCCGCAGGATCATTGAGCATGGTGGGGAGGGACATACCGAAGTTCGCCCGCAGGCGCATGCGTGGCGTGCTCGCCGACGCTGCTGTCACCACGAAGTGAATGCCATAGCGCGGCGAATCTCGCGTAAGCGCCACAAGGCGGTCTTCCAAGGACTCAAATCGCTCCAAGAACGCTGCGAGGTTCGCAATGGCTACCACCACGGCTGGCTCTTCGTCAAGCGCATGCGCCGTCGCCAGCTCCCTGCGACGTGCCACCTCGGATTCCAGAAGCCGAAAGAGGTTCCTCGCGCGCTCTTCGTCACCAGCAAGCACCACGCCGCCCACATGGGGCAGCTCGCAAAGCCCGGCCATCCCACCGTTGCCCAAATCCAGCGCATATACCCACAGGCGCTCTGGCGCATTCGCCTGCGCAAGGGAGACCAGCATTGCCGTGGCGAGACCGTCTACATCAGAGCCCGCCGAGCCATAGAGCATCACGTTGCCCACATATGCAAGGTCCAGGACGAATCGTCGCTGCTCCTGACACTCAGGATCGTCCAGTTCACCGACAACGCACGCAAGGCCAGCCTCCTCAACCACGCCATAGCGATCCGACAACTCGTCGAGCGTCACTTTCGCAGGCAGCGGTTCAAGCCATAGGCGACGTGCGCACTTGCCGATACTCGCGGCCGTCTCTTCCAGCACCTTGAGCACGGCCGCAAGCTCGGACGTCCCCCGCTGCTTTCCGACGACAGGCGGACGTTGCGCCGCAATCAAGCGTCCCTCGGCATCGATGAGTTCCACTGCCTCGTCACGTCTGCGACCGAAATGCTCCATGGGCACGTACGTACCTCCGGCATAGGCAGCTTGACCCGCCCCGAAAGAGTCGTCATAGCCGACCAGCATGAAGTATTGACCAGGACGGCTAATCGTCGCGGCATCGTCGCGCCGTATCATCTCACGCGAGTCCGCCACGTCGGAAACCTTCAGCGAGACCTTGAGACGCGCATTGGACCATATCTGATCGTCCACCACACCCGAGGGTTTCTGTGTCGCAAGGACCAGGTGGACGCCCAACGACCGTCCGATACGCGCCGCCGAAACCAGCTCGTTCATGAAGTCTGGCTCCTGTTGCTTGAGCTCGGCGAACTCATCAGCGATGACGAAGAGGTGTGGCAGGGGTTCCGAGAGCAGTCCTTGCCGATAGAACGAGAGG
>CACXDP010000027.1 GCA_902766445.1 uncultured Coriobacteriaceae bacterium | reverse complement strand
GCTGATGGCAATGCCGTCGCCGCTTCCACGCAGTACCTCGCATCGCTTGCCAACGATTCTGGGCGCGCGCGCAAAGAATAGCGAACGACCCAAACATCGATATAGACAGGGGCACTTCCATAGGAGGTGCCCCTTTTGTGCGCTACTATAGTGTGCCTTAGCTTCATCTTGTTTGTAGGAGGTCACTGGCTTATGGATGTCTCTTTGATTCGACTGGCAATCTTGCCCGCCGTTGTTCTCGTGTGGTACATCTGGCGAAAGGACACTGTAGAGAAAGAACCACCTGCGTTGCTTGCCAAGCTTTTTGGGCTTGGCGTGCTCGTCACGATACCCGTCATTGTAGTGGAGCTTGCGGCGGGGGGCATGCTGGGGAGGTTTTATGCGGAAGGGAGTCTGCCCTACGTGTTTCTTGAGAACTTCTGCGGAGTCGCACTTGTGGAAGAGGCAGGCAAGTACCTTGTTCTCAAATCGCAGACGTGGAAGTCAGAGCACTTCAACTATATGTTTGACGGCGTGGTTTACGCCGTTCTCGTCTCATTGGGGTTCGCCACGCTCGAAAACATATTCTACGTCGCGGAGGGAGGCGTGTCGACGGGCATCGCGCGTGCGATTCTCTCAGTGCCGGGGCACGCGATTGACGGCGTGTGCATGGGCTACTTCTATGGTCTCGCAAAACGTGCGGACCTCAAGGGCAATGCGAACGCGCGTAGCACTAACCTTGCCTTGGCACTCGTCGCGCCGATGCTGCTGCACGGAACGTATGACTTCCTCATCAGCATCAAGCTCATTGGAGTCTTCCTGATCTTTGAGGTTATCGTGACAGTCCTGGCCATAATACACGTCAACAAGTTCTCTCGCGAGGACGCCCCACTGTGACCGTTTTTCGCTGTGGGATTATGGCTGATGCTAAAATGCCAATCGCCGGCAGATAACGGGGAAGGGCGGCGATCGTGGACCTAAAGAACCTCAACCTGAAGTATGCTCTCGTAAACATCGGCTACATGCTGCTCTTTTCCGGCTCCATAGGCTTTGCATTCAACTACCTCTCGCATGTCGGGTTTGCGACGGGCACTATCGGGACCGTGATGTCGGTAGTCAGCCTCGCGGGCGTCTTCCTCGGGCCTGTGGCGGGCGATATCGTTGATCGCTCGGCAAAGATTACCCAGAAGCTCTTTATCATCGCGTCAATGGTGCTGTGCGCAATGGCGGGTGGCATACTGCTCGTATTGCCAGCGGGTTCTTTCGTCATCCTTCCCGTGGTCGTGATTGCGTTCGTTTGCGCGTCGATTGGCATGCCGATGCTCAATGGGATGGCGTTTGCGTACGAGCGCTTTGGCGGGACCATAAACTATGGCCTCTGCCGAGGGCTTGGTTCTGCGGCCTACGCCGTGGGATCGAATCTGGTAGGGCAGCTGTGGGCGGGCCTCGGTACGACGACGTTGCCGCTAGTCGTTGTTGTGGGATCCCTCTTCACGGCCGGCATGACGATGCTCATGCCCAGCGTGCCACGTGAGGCACAGGGGGCTAAAGGCGTGGCAAACAAGAAACCCGAGGAGTCCATATCCATCCTCCAGTTCTTTGGACGTTACCGTGCGCTCGTGGCCGTCATCGGTGCTCTTGTGCTGCTGTATTTCTGCCACAACGTCGTGAACACCTACATGGGTGCATTGCTTGGCACCTTCATCGATGGCGCGGCTGTGGAGTCAACTCAGGGAACGGCGCTCTTTATCCAGGCCATGGTTGAGCTGCCCACGATGTTTGGCTTTGCGTTGCTGCTCAAACGCCTGAGCGTCGAGAAGATTCTGGCGGCTGCGGCAGTATTTTATTCCCTCAAGCATGTGCTCGTGCTCGTGGCCTGCAACATGGGCAGCGTTGCGCTGTTCTATGCGGCGATGGTGCTTCAGATGCTTTCCTTTGCGGCCATCACGCCGGGCATCGTGTATTTCGCAAACAAGCACGTGGCTGGTGCGGACCAAAACAAAGGTCAGGCCGTCTTTGCTACGGCGAACACCGTGGGTGGTCTGCTCGCAAGCTTCGTGGGCGGCTGGATGTTTGAACTCATCGGCGTGATGCCAGGTCTTACTGTAGGTGTCGTAGCATCATGCGCCGGTACTCTGCTCATGCTGTGGGGTCTGCGTAAATAAAGGGACAAGGGGGACGGGGGCGTTTGTCCTGCTTCGCAGGACAAACGCCCCCGTCCCCCTTGTCCCTAAGCCATGCTAGTAGTTTCCGTAATATACGGAGTTGTAATAGTTGTATGCCGCCTTGTGGTATTGGTAGACAGAGCACATCGCAGCGTGGCTGCCATCCTTGTCAGCAAGTCCGAGGGCTGCGCGCACATAGGCCAAACCTGATGCGGTGACGGTAAACCCTCCGCCGCCCGCTGTACCTACGACCTTTAGCTCGTTACCAAGCTGCGTGGCACGCAAGCCCGGAACACGCACACGCCAGCGTTTGTTCGGCAGTTGCGTGAGTTCACACACACGCGGTACTCCATTCAACGTGACCGACGAAATCTGGGGCTCAACTCCATCCGCGATGGTAAGCAGTACGTCAATCGTAGTTTCGGAATCAAGCGAAAGACTCGCGGTCGCCTTCGAGACGGCACACCCATCTTCCAAGGTCTTTGACATCGAATAGTCCGTGAGGTTTGACAGCACGTCGTTCGCATCGTAGGACTCGGTGTAGAACTTCGACATCTCAGCGTACTGTTCGCCGACCGTCCACTTGTTTGACTTCGCCAAGAACGGCTGGACCCAGTGGCCGTAATCGGCGATGGAGTGCACCAGTGTGGTAACCACAGGAGGATAGGATGACTGCGAGTTATCGTATGCCTCGACGTAGCCCTTGACCGATATTCCGCCCTCTTTTGCAAGGGTGAGCTCTTGATCACCGCACATGTAGTGCAGGGTCACCTGCACTGGCTCAGCCATCTCAATCGAGGAAAGCTGTATGGAGAAGCCGTGTAGGGTCCTGTCGCTGTTGTAAGTAGACTGGTCGTAACTCACCGTCTCCTTGCGATGCCTTTTGCCGCCGACTTCGAGCTCTACGTAGCTGCTTGCCCAGTCAACGCCGCAGTCCGAGGGAAGGTCCAGATATGCCGTGAGGGCGATCTGTCCCGTAAGTGTCAGCTGTTGCTTTTTGAACGCCGGGTCAACCGAGGGGCCGATGAAAACCTCTAGCGAAAGAGGCTCCTCCTCGCTCCCATAGTCCTGCCACTGGTCGCCGTTTCCAAGGATGTAGTACTCCACAAGGTGCGTGCCGACCGATGATGCCTTGGGAAGCTGTCGAGTACTTGCGTTGTACTGAGCTTGATACTGCGATGGAATACCCGCCTCGGCAGCACTCTTCCTGTTGTATGTCTTCCAGTCGCCGCCATCCACACGGAAGTACAACGATTGCGCCTCTACCCAGTCCGTGAAGTCGCAAAGCTCAATCTGTTTGCCTTCGTTGTACCTGAGGTTCTCCCTTGCAACAGCCGTGACGGAGGATTCGGGAATCACGACTTGCTTGGCGGTGATCTCAAAGGGAGCGCTCTTGATCCAGTAGGTCTGTCCATTGAACTTGAGCTTGAACCTCGCCTCGTAGGTCCCGGGCCAGTAGGGATCATTCGTCTCATAGTGCAATTCGTTCGGGCCAGAGAGCTTGTGATCGCCCTCCCAGTACTCGATGTCACCCATCGAGAAATCCAGAGGTACGGCACCAGAGATGCTCGGGTCACCTGGGAGTCGATTCAAATTGCTCCTTGTCACCGTCGCGCCATGGCCGTCGCCGTCCTCCTCGACACTCGCCGCGTCTGCGGCGATGCTTACGGTATAGGGCTCATTCGTACCGAACTCCTCGCAGCCATCCGCGACACACATGATGGTGGCGGTGGACTCGTCGTCGCTTAGACTGAGCTGCCAGTTGTGGACGTGCGTCATGATTGCGGCTTCCCCGTTGCTAAGGCCGACGTAAAGATTGTCGCCCAACAGCTGCGGTCTCGCATCGCAGAAGAATACCTTGCCAGGGTCTTTGCCCTCGTTGTACGTCGACCACCCGCTTGTCAAGACGCCAGTCTCCCTCGTGCCAAGGTCAAAACTGACGCGCGCGTCGTCGCCGATCTCGCCGCCAATGCGTGTCGAACCTGTGCTGACAAGGAACACGTTGGAGCCGATGTTGTCTTCAATGACGGGGGAGCCATAGAGAACGAGCTTTGGTGAGATGTACTGACCCGTGATGGGCGTTACGTAGTACTGGTTGCCCACATAGACGGCAGGCCCCCCGCAGTCCTTGATTTCGCCGCCGTGAATGCCGAGGGTTGCGCCGTAGTCCACAGCGACGGACCCATTGCTGCCCCCATTGCAATCGGAGATGGTCAGCTCATACAGGTCAACGGTCGCGTTCTGAGTTGCGAACAGACCAGCCTCTGGGCCGCTGAGGTGCGTTATGGTACCGCCATCGCTCCAGATACCTACGACGGCGGGTCCCGACACGCTCATCTGATGATAATTGCCCTCCAGAGTGTGGCCATTCAGGCAGATGTTCAGAGCGTCTTCTTCCCACTTGTCAGCTGTTGTCACGCTCCAGTTACTCTCGAGCGTGACATCGCAGTCGAGGTAATAATTACCTGGCTCGGTGGGCAAGGTGCTGGGATCATTCCACGCGATGTTGAAGGGAACCCCGTCATGCGAGTGTGGAGTCTCATCTATGGTCACATAAACGGTCTTCGGAGCATCGCGGCTACCTATGCTCTGATAGTGCGTGTCAGTGGCAGAGAAGAACCACTCCACCTCGTAGTCGCCCACGTTGATGGCCTGGGGAATAGTCGTCCCCCATGAGCTAGATCCAGACAAACGCATGTATACCTTGCCATGGGAGGCGTCACCCGTTATCTGTACCAAGTTCTGCGGTTTGCCCGAATATGCGAGATTGCGAGCCGTTACGTTGACGTCGGATTCCATCTTGGTAATGGAGAAGGGCTTGCGTAGCTCTACCTCACCGTAACCGAAGGCGAGTACTTTGACCGTGACCCCGGCCGAATAGTTGCCGACCTCGCTGGGTGAGCCATCGAGGGTTTCGCCGCTCTCATCGTAGTAACGCACGTTCGATACCATGATGGTCGTCTGTGAGGGGAAGTCGTCGTCTTTTACGATTGTGGCCAATGCTTCGGTGCCGTCGTAGACCTTGTCTTCAACGGCAACTGTTACGAGGGGTTTTGTCGCACTGGGCTCTCCACCATCCGGTGTGTAGACCGCGCGCACGGCATGTGCGTATTCCTCTCCCTCGTCTTTGACCTCTTCTAGTGTCCAATCGCCACGCGTTTCGCCGCAGGCGCACAGTCCTGTCTCCTCGTCGAAGGAGTGAGCGGAGCGTTCACCCTGCTCAGCTCCGCAGTACTGGCATTTTTGTGCATGTTGCTCGTGATTGACGCTCATCAGATGATAGCCATCGGGATGGTCGCACGGCTCCACGAGCACGTACACGTTGGCCCTTGGGGCCTCGTTTCGCTCGGCAAAGCCCGCGAGCGTCGCGTTCCCCGCTTGAGCGCCCGCCTTCACTTTGGCCGTGGAGCAGATGTGCACAGAATCTCGCGGCGAAGCCTCGGCGTCTCCGTAGTTTTCGGTACCCCCTCCGATGGCACGAGCCGATTGGTGGCCGCACGCCTCGACGGTACCTCCGTTGATGGTTACGTCACCGCTGCCCTCGTTGTGGTTGCCCCCGATAGCAGCGGTGCGGGGATCCGTTGTGGTGGCAAACAGCTTGCCGCTGCCATCTTTCTGCCCCCAAATCGTGAGGCTCGCACCTGCAGGCACGCGAATGCCCTCATTGGTCGTGAACGTGGCATCGTCGCAGAGGATGAGGTTCACGTCACCTGAGATTTTCATACGAGCGTTGCGAACAAACTCGCTCTCGCCGGCATGCTTCTTGACCACGTACCACCCCTCGGTGAGCGTGGTTTGCTCCGCGGGCACGTCAGCAATCTCGACATAGTCTTCGCAGACGCCACCATCGGCTCCGTCGCTGTCAACATACGGAATGATGTCGTTCCATACCGCCAGCAAGTGAACGTTGTCGGTGGGGCGATACGTCGTCCCCGCACGCATGACCTTGTCTGTATTTGCTTCCTTCCAGCCATAGAAGCACTTGCCTGATGGTGGCGTAAACTCACAGGTGGGGAGCGTATATGCTTCGCCGTTCTCCACGTTTACGGAATCCATGTTTCCAGAGCCGAAGTTGCTATCAAAATAGACGGTGCGCGTCACGGCCCACTTGGCATAGACTGTGATGTCGCTGTCTATCGTCCGCCCGAACTCGAAGGGCACGGTAAGGGCCTCGTCGGCATACCAGCCACCAAACGTGAAGTCGCCCCATACGGGAGCCTCCGGCTCGGTGACCGTCGCATCGAAGGCCACGATCTGGGGCTCCACCTCAGACGCGCCGTTGGTGTCGAAGGTCACCTTATGCGCGACGCGTTTCCATTGGGCAAAGAGCCTGAGAGTCTGCTGACCACCCGACGCTACGACGTAACCACGGTTGATAAGTCCGTTGAGCGTGATGGGGTTTCCGTCAACCTCTTGTGACATATGCAGGTTCTTATCCGGCCTGACTGGGTAGCCAGAACCATCCCTTTCGGGGTTCCAGCCATCGAATTCGTAGCACTCTCGATTGCCGGCCGCCGAGGCTCCCTCAACCTTGATATATGCGTTCTTTTGGTAGTGCATGACCTTTCCGGATGTAGCATACGCGGTCTCGCTACCACCGGCGAAGTTCTGGTAGTACTCGATGACGACGTTTCGCGCCGAACAGTTTTTGGCGGTGCAGTAGCCGTCATCGTCGAATACGTGCGGCTCGTCGTATGTCAGCTCGCATTCGGGGCAAGAGAAGCGGTGGTTTTGTTCGTCTTCGTATTTGAAGCCCGATCCATCTAAACCAATTACGGCATGCGGACAGGGGTAAATCCTCAGTTCGACTGTGTTGAGGCTGTTCGTCACTCGGTCTGGTCCCGGTGACGTATAGGCGCCATATCTACCGTATAGTACATATGCATTATCATAGAGAGATAGATTCGAGACGACGAGTGCGTTGCTGTCGTTCGCATAGTTCATGTGGGTCGCTATGCTCAGCCGACAGTTGTTGAGAATCCTCAAGGTATCAGACTTTATACCTGCGCCAGAGCCCGGGCATTTGGATATGCTTACGTTCAGACAATACAGAAAGACGGAGGCTCCATCGCCGTTTATCGCGGGAACACCTTCAGTCTGCGAGCGGCAATTGACTGACGAGGTGTATTCTCCATTCTCGTTGGGTGTACCAATCATCTGAAGGCACTTGTCCGCAGCGATGTCGATACCGCTATAACAGGACAAGGCGACGCCCGGCGCCAGCACAAAGGTGAGGTCGCCTTCGCAGGTCACGCGGTTGTTGAACTTCATGGATGACGTTACGTAGTAGACGCCAGGTTCGATTGTGTCGGCATCCGTCTCGCCCGACAACGTCGTGTACTCAGTGGTCGTACAGGTATTCCCATAGCCGTCCGTGTAGGTGATAGGATCGAGCGTGTCGTCATCCCCCTGCACAGAGAGAAGAACATCGGAGGAGTCGTCCGGAGTCGACTCGGAGATAGCCTCCGGGTTTTTGTCCGCAGATGGCTCATGTACTACCTCCACCTCGGATATCGGCTCGTCGGCGGCTTCGATTGGTACCTCGGCAAGCGATTCCGCCAGCGCGCGTGGTGCCTCCACGCCTAGCAGTTGTAGCGACAAGAGCACGCTCGCAAACAGCGAAAGTGCTCTTCTCGCTCTCGTACACTTCCATCTCATACGACGCTCCTTTCCACGCATTCCACAAAGACTTGAAACAATCCTAACACGACGGGAAGGACAAGGGGGACGGGGACGTTTGTCCGCGGAACGCGGACAAACGTCCCCGTCCCCCTTGTCCGCGGTCCCGTGGTATGGTAGATAAACACTGCACGCTATCGTGCCCGAGCAAAGGAGAAGGTCATGGCTCAAGCTACGTTCTATCGTTGTGCCAAGTGTGGCAACATCGTCGCCCTCGTAAAGAAGGGAACCTGTGTACCGCAGTGCTGCGGCGAGCAGATGGAGGTGCTCGCCGCCGGTTCGGTGGACGCTGCCGTCGAGAAGCACGTGCCCTCCGTTACCCGCGCGGACGGAAAAATATCCGTGCAAGTCGGTTCGGTCGAGCACCCCATGCTCGATGTCCACTACATCGAGTGGATCGCACTCGCCACTGAGTCGGACCTGAACATTCACTTCTTGACGCCCGGGGACAAGCCCGTCGCGGCCTTCGCCGACGATGGCGCATCGGATGCTACCGTGTACGCCTACTGCAACCTGCATGGACTGTGGAAGGCTGAGGCTTAGAAGGACAAAGGGGACGGGGACGTTTGTCCCGTTGCAAGGAACAACAGCGGGACAAACGACCCCGTCCCCTTTGTCCCTCAGGCCTTGCACACCACGCTCTTGGACACGCCTGTCAGCCGCTCGATCTGTCGCAGGGTCAGCGCAGCGCCCTTGAGCCTGCGGAGGGCCTCGTTGCGCTGCGTCCTTGATAGGCCTGCGACCTCCTCGACGCGGGTCTCGCCCAGCGCGAATCTGGCAACCTCGAGGGCTTCTTCGCTGGGGACGCCTCTCCTCGGCCTTCCGATGTCGATGCAGCCTGGGCAGGGAGCCAGGATTTCGTGGAAGCGGATGAAATCCTCCCTGCTGTCGAAGAGCTGCGCCGCGGGCAGCTGCGGGTCCGGCCAGGAGTCGTCGCGCAGGGTGCTGTAGCTGCTCCACGGGTAGTCGCACGAGTCGCAGAGCTCGGCTTTGATGGGGTTCTGGTGGATATACCTCACGACCGTGAGAAGGTAATCTTCCGTCTCCACAGGCTCGCTGCCGAACCGATCCTGGAACAGGTGGCCAACCCTCCCGTGGCGGGTGTTGAAGTACCGTGCATACCTCGAGTTGACCTTGAGCATCATCGTCGAGATGTCCTCCATGTCGCCGCGCACTAGCAAGTGATAGTGGTTGTCCAGGAGGCACCATGCGTAGATCTGCACGGTGGCATCCCTCGCGTCGTCGTGCAGTAGGCCGAGGAGCATCTCCCGGTCCGCATCATCCTCGAAGATGATGCATCTCGCGACGCCACGCGTCATGAGGTGATAGAGGTCCGTTGAGCTTATCGTCCTTGGCATTCTTGCCATGCGCACACCCCTCCCGATCGGCACCGGCCATCTGTAAGAGGATGGTACCCACCGTTCGGAGAGGCTATACCCCCTAGCTACCCCTTGTATAAAGAGGGACAAACTCCTCCGTCCCCATTGTCCTCACAAAACGAAACACTTTGCTAAGAGAACACGTCTTTCAATTCGAAGAAAATAGTTAGTGCAGAACTAGCGGCGGTTGCTCAGACATGGAATCAGCTTGCGGGAAAGAAACCCGCGAGGGAACACAGGGCCCGTTGACCCGAGAAAGGAGATTTTGGAAATGGACGGGAGAATCAAGAACGCGAAGAGTACGTTGAAGATCCTGGGCATCCTGAGCATCATCTTGGGTGCCTTTGGAATCATCCTCGGCGCGATGTCGATCGTGGGCGGCGGCGTGCTTGCTGGAGAAATGGCCACCTCGGGAGGAATGAGCCCGACAGAAGTGGATACCGCCACTACCGCGACGGGCTTGGTGCTGATTGCGGGCATCGTTCTTTTGGCCTCGGGGTTCTTCACCCTGCTATTGGGCATCTTCTCGGTTCGCGCATCGAACGACTTCAGCAAGATTGGGTCGGCTTATGTCTTCGCGATTATCAATCTTGCCATTTCGGTTGTCGGCGTCATTGTGAACTTTGTCGGAACCATGAATGTCTCGTCTCTGCTCGATGGCGTCGTCGGGATCGTTTTTGCCGCTTGCATCTTTTGGGCTGCGAAGACCATCAGGGACAACGCATAGAAACGAAGGCCTCGGTGACGGGGCCTTCGCATGCTGGAATCGAGAACGATTCGCCCGGCAGAGCGAGTATAGAAACGTACGCGAGGGGGCTCACTCATGAATTCAGGGAATACGACACTCACAAAGCGGTTCTTGATTACTCTTGGCATTTTGCTGACGATGGCCACGGTGATTCTAAGTGGTGTCGTTTCGCCTGTTGCACTCGCGGATGACGGGGGTATTGTTGCCGCCGAAGCTTCGGAACCTAATAGCGACAAGGTTACCCGCACCATCATGATTTACATGGATGGCGCTACTGCTGAGGAGAAGAACCCCGTGTTCTCCGCCATGCTCAAGGAATACATGGCGTCAGAGTTCAATCGCAGTGATTTTCGCGTCATCGTCATGACAGGCGGCTCGCTCAAATGGCATCTGGAGGCCGACTACCTGAGGGACAAGGACGGCAACGCTGGTTCACTGACCGAGATCAGCAGCGAGTACAACCAGGTCTGGGAAGTGTATGGGGCCAATGACGGCGGCTACCTGCAGCTATTGGACGGCGACGGCGTGAGCGGTGATGGAGCCGATGCCAAAAAGTCCACAGAGGAACTCATGAGCGACCCGAACACGTTGCAGAAGTTCATCAACTACGCCTATGGCATCGCACCGGCGGGCAAATACGACCTTATCCTGAACGACCACGGCTCGGGCCCAGAAGGCGGTTATGGCTACGACAACCATGACACCGCAAACCCAAGCGAGACCCTGTCCGTGCGTCAGCTCCGGCAGGCGATTTCGGAAAGCGATGTCGTGCGGAACGAGGGCAAGTTCGACCTCATCGACTTGGACTGCTGCATGATGGGCAATTTCGAAACGGCACTCGCCTTGTCGGATTACACGGACTATTACCTCGGATCGGCAGATGTCGACCCGCACGCAACGGTCGACTACACGGCACTGTTCGACTTCCTCGCGACCGACCCCGATATGAAAGCATGGACCCTGGGGCGCAAGCTCGTGGACCTCTTCGTCGACTACTATGACGAGCATCCCGACAAGGTGTCAGTGGGCCCTTCGGTCGGCTATTGCGTGGTCAACGTAAACAAGCTCAAGGAGAGCGGAATCGTGGACAAGCTGCTGACGGTTGCGAGGCAGATGAGGGCAGAGGCGACAGCCGGTAGTTTCTACGACGAGATTCGCGTCCCGAAAGACACCCATCATTTCTTCCTTGTCAACCTACAGGACTTCGCGACCGTGATGGAACAGCTCGGAATCGGATTGTACGAATCCGACTGGCAGGAGCCAGGGTTCTTGAACGCCTACACGCAATCGGCCCTCGAGATCCAGAAAATCCTGCATAATGAAGACATCGTCTATTCGAGACACACGCAGAGGTCGAATCAAACCCATGCGTTCTTCGGCAGGAACGATGACGGGAGCATAGAGATAAGGGCTACGAAATCCCCGACAAGCGGCCTGAGCATCTTCCACTTCGACAATCCATCCGCAGGCGACGTTTCCGGCGAGGTGGCCTCCTACATAGAGGCGATGAGGGAGCTGTCCGAGGCATACGCGGAGGGTTCGGCAGAGAGGGAGCTGCTCGGGACGTACGTGCAGGCAATCCTCGATTACGAACTGATCTGCAATGCCGGCGTTGCCGTGTCAAGCCTCGTCGAGGGCGGATGCGTCCCCGACGAGATCGACTACGACAAGGTCCTCGACTACCTCAAGTCTCAAAAGTCCGAAAACCATGTCAAGAGGGGATGGGAATACATCTCGAAGGCGTTTGAGGCTAGCGACAGGGACGTGCGGGCATGGCTGAGCACGATCATAGACATCCAGCGCAAGGAGGTCTTGGACCACAACAAGGTCTCCCTCAAGACGGAGTCGAGGGACGGGACGGATTGCTATCGCATCGACGTGACGGACACGCCCAAGCGGGTCATCGACGTCCCGGTGCTCACGGTGACGGTTAACAGGGAACACGAGATATTCAGCAAGCCCACCAGAACGCTGTTCGGTACCCGGACGCTCAGCGGCGCGGAGGGAGAGGCCGCAGACGACTACATGGGCGCCACCGACTCTTCCTATCTGATCCCGAAGTTCGACGGGCAATGGTATGCCGTACAGGACGCTGACGGCAACATGCACCTGGCATCAGACGCGTCGGACAACTCCGTCTACGCGACGTTCTACTTGGGTGGCCAGTTTTTGGGCCTAGGAGAGCTTGTCTTCGACGCGGACGGGAACGCGAAAAGCATCCACCTCTACGGCAATACGATACCGATTGACCTCGGCGCGTTCCAGGAAATGGTGACGGTCGCCCTATGCAACGACCCGAGCTCCGGGACCGTGGACACCATAGGCACGTTCATGTTGCAGGGGACGAACGCCAAGCTCGTGAAGGACAGCTGCTCGAATTTGGGCATAAACGACGTCGAGGTCAAGCTCGCCATCTCCGACATGTACGATGTCCAGCATGAGGTCAAGCCGGAGCTGAGCTTCGATCCGAGCGGCGGGACGTGGGCTGACGGCGGAAGCGACGTCAGGAAATACGAAGCTGGGCTAGAAACCGAGTTCGACATCATCGACGCCCCGACGCGGGACGGATACACCTTTGTGTGCTGGGAGGGATCCGAATATCAGCCGGGAGACAAATTTCTTGCAGATAGCGACCATGCTTTTACGGCCCAGTGGAAGAAGAACGACTCCAGTGGTGATGACGACACTCCCGGCGGCGGGGAGAATCCTGGCGGTGACGACACCCCCGGTGGCGACACCCCCGGCGGCAGCGAAAAGCCCAGTAGCTCCGGTAGTTCAAGGACAGGCAACAAGAGCGTGTCGAGCACTCCAGTCTCCAGCAGTTCAGCAAGGAATGCCCAATCAGAATCGAACTCGAGCAAATTACCGGGAACGGGGGACCACACAAATCCGAATCGTTTGCTTTTGCTCCTGCTAGCGTCAAGCGGAACAATTGCGGCGGCGATCGTGAAGAAGCGAGAACGCGAATTCTGAGGACGATCTACATAACGAGGAACAGTTTCGAATTCTATCGCAACGTTCGCGACAACGGGCTGACAACGGGTCGTGTGACAACACCCAACGTCCCCGTTGTCGTTTTTTGCTCCATCTGGTCGCCCGTGCTGACCACGGGGACGGACCTGCTGCTCTCGCTACTCGGCACGCTTGCCAAAGATGGTGCTCGGTAGGTATACGCCATGAACCAGGCGCAAGGCTCAAGTACGATACATGTGCTAGGCGGGTATCTGCAGAAGACGTGTCATCATCTGGGGGTCTACGGCTGCCACGGGAGCATGGCGAAGAAGTTTGGCATCGTTCGTCACCAGATAGTCGGTACCAAGGCGCATGCAGGCAGCGACGATGAGGTTGTCCTCGATTTCGGGATGCCCGTCGCGCAGCTTAGACGCCATCCAGAGGTCG
>CACXDP010000026.1 GCA_902766445.1 uncultured Coriobacteriaceae bacterium | reverse complement strand
TATCGAGTGACTCAACAGCTAAACCAGAAGCCATCTCCATGGAATGCTTGATGCCGTCAGTGTATTTCTCAAGGGATTTCCGTGAGTCTTGGACGATGAGGTCCATCATCTCCACCGAACTCCGTTCAATCTCCCCCTGAATAATCTTATAGCTAGCCAGAAACACGCACACGACTGCCGTCAGAACTGCGGCGATGGTAATCGCTATGACTTTTAAGCGAATCGAGTGCACCGTCATTGCTCCTAACGCTAGGGCGTCTCTAGGATACTCATCTTGCTATATGCATTCTTGACAGAACCATTCCATGTATATTGGAAGTCTTGAAGTCGTTCGGAAATCACGTACAGGCGTCGCCGGGAAAACAGGGGAATCCAAGCAGCGTCATCCTGCACAATGATTTGCTCAAGATCCTGATATTCTTTCAAACGCGCATCATGGTCTACGATGGCGCGAGCCTTTCGTACACGTTCCATGATCTCCTCGCGTGGGTAGCAGAGGCTACGGAATGTCGTGTTCTCACGGTTGCCATAGAAGGTGTAGATATAGTTGTCGGGATCGTTGTAATCCGCAGTCCAGGTGGCCGAGTAGCAGGCAAGCTTTCCACTCTTACGCAGAGTCATAAAGTCGCTCTCGTCAATGACGTCCACAGTCGTATGGATGCCGACGGCCTCCCACATGTTTGCCGCTTCCTTCGCCAATGCCAACTCCCATTGCGTGGAGGATGATTTGACGCTAAACGTGAGGTCAAAACCATCCGCATAGCCAGACTCCGCCAGGAGCTTCCTTGCCTCCTCCAAATCATGGGGGATGCGTGGAAGGTCTGGGTTGTAGCCGTACAGCCCATGCGAGAATATTCCGTTCTCAATCGCACCGCGACCACTGTAGACAGCGTCGAGCAGTACCCCTCGATCTAGCGCGAGCTGCAACGCCTTTCGTACACGAACGTCATCTAGCGGTTTTACCGACTCATTGAGCGCTATGTAAGTGATGCCAATCTGCGGCACCTCTTTGATCCTGTCCTGATATCCATCTCCGTGAATGTAGTACTCGGATGAGTCGTCTTGGTCGTCCAAGTCCATAATGTCCAGCTCGCCGTTATCGAAGAGGCCGCGAATCTCTTCGGGGTTCGTGATGAAGCGCAGGTCCAAGCCATCGCATTTCGGACCTCCGTCCCATGAGTTCGCATTTGCCACAAGCCTCATGCCCTCGCCAGTTTCCCATTCCGTTAAAACAAACGGTCCGGTACCGATGGTGCACTCGAGATCCAAACCGAAGCGGTCTCCCGCCCCCTCCGTCGTCTCCTCATCCATGATGGAGGCACCGGGCATGGAGAGGCAGGCAAGAAAGGCCTCGAAGGGATGGTCAAGGGTGATGGCAAAGTTCAGGTCATCAATCACCTCAAATCCCTCTAACGTATCCGTCTCTCCCGCTTCGAGCTTATCGGCTCCAAGTATTGCCTCTGCGATGTCTTGGTTGCAAGACTCCGGATGAGTAAGCAGCCGCGTAAAGGTGAATCGCACATCATCCGAGGTGAGCGCAGATCCGTTACTGAAGGTCACGCCTTCCCGCAGGTGGAAGGTATAAATCTTTCCGTCCTCAGACTCCTCCCACGATTCGGCGAGTGAAGGTGCGATGGTTACGCGACCGTCTTTGTCCTTCTCCATCTCGACAAGACGGTCAAAGACGTTGGCGGCAATGGTGTAATGGATGGAAGTGCACTGGAAGTCCACCGTATCGGGTTCTTCTTCGATGGCCACAAGAAAGGCTGAGTCATCCGCTTTTGTCTGCCTCATCGACCGAGTATCTTGAGCGTCTCTGGCGTCACCGCAACCAGCGCACATGAGCGCTAAGAGAATCACCATGCACAAGGAGGGAACAATCGACCTCCATGTTTCGATTCTCAAGCTTGGTTGCGAAACGCTTGTCATGTAACCGCCCCTCTCCTACACCCCTCCTCGTTCTCAAAAGTACTTCTCCATCTTAACAAAAGAACTGCTTCTTTGTAACCCATAACATCACTTGCCCAAAGGGTGTACCCCCTTTGGGCAAGTGCAAGCATACTATCAACGGCAAACTATGAGAGAGGAATGATGGGAGAAGCGGAGAGGTCGGTCGGCCAAGCCGTGCGCATAGCATCGGTGCAAGCCGCGGCCGGGTTTGCGAAGGTGTGGCTTCCGCCCTCCTCAAGCAGCTTGCGTCGCATGCCAACGGAGAGTGCATGTGCCCAGAGGCCCTCTGCTTGGGCGAGCGTTTGCACCGCAGGGCCATCCGTTGCAAGTCCGGCTGCGGTATAGGCGATGACGCTTGAGCGCTTGACGAAGTCATAGACACCAAGCGGATTCGAGAAGGCCGCCGTACCGCCTGTGGGCAGCGTGTGGTTCGGCCCTGCGACGTAGTCTCCCAGAGGCTCGCTCGACCATGGCCCCACAAAGATGGCCCCCGCATTGCGAATAGCACCAAGTAGCTCGAAGGCATCCGCGCAGTGCAGCTCGAGATGCTCAGGCGCGATGGTGTTGACGGCTTCCACTGCGGTTTCAAGGTCCTCTGCCGCGACGATGATTCCGTGGTCGTCAAGACTTGCGCGTGTGATGCTCTCGCGTGGACTCTGGGCAACGAGCGCCTCAACGGCTTCGAGCACGCGGGCGGCCAGGCTATCATCACAGGTAACCAGATAGCATGCGGCCATGGGATCATGCTCGGCTTGGGCCATGAGGTCGGCTGCCACCACCACGGGGTCGGCCGTCCCATCGGCAAGCACGCACACCTCGGAAGGGCCGGCCACCATGTCGATACCCACGTCCCCTGACACGTAGCGCTTCGCCGCTGCCACGTAGGCATTGCCCGGTCCCACGATCTTGTTGACAGCGGGAATGCTCTCGGTGCCATAGGCCACGGCACCTATCGCTTGCGCGCCGCCCACTGCATAGACCTCATCAACACCTGCCACGGCGGCAGCGGCCAACGTATAGGCCGAGAGGACACCGTCTCGCTGGGGTGGCGTCACCATGATGACGCGCTCGACGCCTGCCACCTTGGCCGGAACGGTGTCCATGAGCACTGTCGAGGGATACTGGGCACGACCCCCCGGCACATACACCGCGGCGCTCTCCACCGGCGTGACCTTAACGCCCAGTATCGTGCCATCCGCACGCGTCGTAAACCAGGACTGCTCCACCTCGCGCTCGTGAAACTCGCGAATCTGCTTATGAGCGAAGTGCAGCGCCTCAAGGAAGGCCGGGTCTACCAGGTCAAGCGCCTGCTTCATGACCCCTTCTGGCACGCGAAACACGTCGGGACATGCGCCATCGAAGCGTAGGCAGTATTCGCGCACCGCCTCGTCACCGCGTGCACGCACGTCATTCACGATGGCCGCGACAGCATCGCTCACCTCACGCGGAAGCGCTCCAGAGCGATGCAGGTCATCAGAGGTTAGTCGCTGTCCCGCTTGAAGAGTGACCGTTCTCATTGCTTGTCCTCCTTGCCTTGCTGAGCAACCTCGCCCAAGCGGGCCGCCAGCTCGCGAATCCTCCCGTCGCAGCGATACGCAGCAGGGCTCGCAAAGAAGCGCGCTGTGCATTCGAGCACGTTGTCTACGACGACAAGGTCGTTCTCGGCGAGCGTCGTGCCCGTAGCCGTGATGTCCACAATGCGATCGGTCATGCCCACGATGGGGCCAAGCTCGATGTTGCCGTGCAGCTGGACGATGTCAACCTGCTGACCGATGCGGTCGTAATAAGCTTGAGTGATACGCGGGTACTTGGTTGCCACCCTCATCGTGCCGCGCCAGGCATAGGCGCGCTCTGCCATACCGGCGTTTGCCGCCGGCTCGGCAACCACGAATCGACACCAGCCATAACGCAGGTCTTGCAGCTGCAACAAGTCCACGTCAGCCTCAATGATGGAGTCGCGTCCGCAGATGCCGCAATCCGCCCCGCCGAACGCCACGAACGCTGGCGCATCCTGAGCACGGACGATAACGTAGTCGTAGTCTCCCTCGCTCACGATGAGCTTGCGACCGGGATGCCGCAGCTCCTCGACCGGCAGTCCCGCCGCCTCAAGCACGCGCACGGTATCGCCAAAGAGCGAGCCTTTCGGCACGGCTATGCGCAGACGACGCTCGGCCAGACGCACGCCCGGTGTCACGACACCCGACTCGCCCTGCTCGCCAAGCACCTCTTGCAGTCGCTCGAGCGACATGGCGAAACCGCAGGCACTCACGCTCGGCATCCCAAGGTTCGCAAGCACCGCATCGTAGTGACCGCCCGAAGCGAGCGAGGCTGCAATCCCCTCGGCATAGGCTTTGAACACGAGACCCGTATAGTAGTCGAAACTGTTTATGATGGAGAAGTCGAAGCGCAGACGTCCCTGTCGCACGAGTGGCGCGCAGTGCTCGAGCAGCTGCCGCAGCGAGGCGACGCCCGACGCCTCGGCATCGACGTCCGCAGCACGCAGAAGCTCATCCAACTCATCCACCACATGCTCGCTACCGTTAAGACGCGCGATGCGGCTCAGGGCAGTTGCCTGGGCATCCGTGAGGCCCTGCGTCTCGCAGACCAACTCGTCCAGCCCGACGAGGTCAGAATCATGCACGAAGGATAGAACCTTGCGTGAGAAGTCTGGCCCCATGCCGCAGGCCGCAAGCAACGCGTTGAGCGGGGCTACAGAGCCGCATACCACATACCAGTCGGGTACCGCAAGCCGTGCAAGCGCATCGGCGAGCAGCAACACAACCTCAGACTCCGAAGCAGTCCCTTCCCCACCAATAAGCTCAACGCCGAGCTGGGTGAACTGCCGTGGCTGTCCGCGCAGCGCACCCTGCTCGCGCACCACAGGTGCCACATAGCGCAAACGCGCTGGCAAGGCCGTCGAATCCATGCGTCCGGCCACCATACGTGCGATAGGCAGCGTGAGGTCGGGACGAAGCATGAGCAGCCGGTCGTCCTTGTCAAAGAGCTGGAAGGGTGAGTCCTGAATACGCCCTGCCGTCTCAATGACACTCCTGTCTTCCAGTATCGGAGTCTCGACAGGCAGATAGCCATGGGACGAGAAGCATGCCCGCACCGTCTCCGTGATGCGCTCACGCGCAAGTGCCTCTTGCGGCAAAATGTCGCGGAATCCGCGTGGTGTAACCTGAGTCAAACTGGCTCCTCCTAAGAATCTAAGTGTAGGACGCGCACGACGAACGCGCCGATGCTACCAAAAAAGCCCTCGCGCTGCTCCATCCTCTTACGCCTTCCCTGCAACTCCCTCGTGCGCCCTGAAGTGGCGTCATCCATGACACTCATTCCCACCTCTAGGCGCGCTCCATGTTCCTTGTTTGCCAAGACCGCCACCTTGGGAGCCCGACGACGAGAGGAGACGCTCTTACCCTCACCTGTCTTGGACGATTCTGCGCGCGATGCCTCCTCGGGTGTCTCGACCTCTGGAACATCCAGTTCTGGAATCCGTGCCTCACGCTTGAGACGAATTGAACTCTCCCTCTCCTTAGTCGGCGCTGCTTGTTCTGCATCGGGAGACATGGGCTCGTCAACGTCATCGGACGCTGGCAACTCTTCCTCGGACCCCAGGGCGGTCTCGTCTGATACGCCCTCATCGGTTTCCGGTTTGGCTTGTTCGACGTCGGAAGGATTCGCTTCGTCAACGTCGCTCGACACAGGTAGCTCCTCCTCGGCTTCCGGGTCAGACTCATCCATCGTATCCTCGTCCGTCTCCGGGGCGGTTGTCACGTCCGACACATCCTCCTCGGTTTCCGGCTCGGCCTCTTCGGTGTCGGAAGGAATCGCTTCGTCAGCGTCGCTCGATGCAGAAAGCTCCTCCTCGGCCTTCGACGCACCCTCGGCCGACGTATCCTCTTCCTCTGCGGGCTCCATATCCGTCATAGCCCCGAAATCGCGCATTGGCTCAAGGTCCGGATCGGATACCGGGTCAAGTACAATGGGCCGCTCCTGCTCACGTTCCGCCTGTTCCACCGACTTCACGAGCTCGAGCTTCGCCGCCTCCTCCGCCATGAGAAGCTGCGCCAAGAGGAACTCGATGCGATCGTTTGCCTCTTCTACGGCGGTCAGTCGTGCCCCCGTCGAACCCTCAGATCGGAGCCGACGCGGCTGAGACTCTGGGGATGAGCTCATCGTTACATCTATGTCTTTCGCATCGCTATTCGTGGCCATGCCGCCTCTCCTCCCCTTGAACAAACCCCCACCATTGTTTGAGCCAAACGAGTATAGCGCAGCGTAGGCACTGAAGTCTATTGCACTAAGCAAGCGTCTCTTTGAGGTACACAGTAGGGATGGCCCCGTATTTGAGACATATGGCGTTATTCATCGTGTTCGAGCATGATGGGCACGAAATGTTCTTCTTACGCGAATATGAGGAGGAAAACACGATGTGAACCGAGGACATGGCCACCCGAGAAGATGCTGATACGCCAAGGACAACGGTATCAATCTCACGGACGAGGAGTTCGACAGCATAGCGGGCGGGTTCTATTTACCGGCGAAAAACAAGGACGGACTTGAGGCGGAACGGCTGTTCATGGCTGGCATACGCGCATCATCTACCTGTACTTTTCGAAATCGATATCGGCCCATACGGCACCTCCGGCACACGCTTTTCCGAGCATTTCCGCGCAAGTCCCGCGCAAGCGAATAGCATGAGAAACGAAACTCAGGTCAATGGTTCCACTCTTAGGCCCAGACCATCCGCGTCGTGGAGGCCATCGGGTCGGGGAAGGGCGGGGACTACAGCAAGGCCCCGAAGACGACCAGCAGCAGACGCATCGTGCCCGTCGCGCCGAAACTCGCCAAGATTCTCGAGCGGCGGCGCGATCTGATGCTCGCCGAGCCCGAGGCCGCCGGCGCAGACGTCAAGGCCGTCTCATCGATCCTCGGCCACTCGAACGCGGCCATGACGTTCAACGTCTACGCGGACGCCGACCCCGAGTCGAAGCGCCGCGCGAGCGAGCTCGTGGAGCAGGCCGCGCTCGCCGAATCGGGAGGCGGCCTCGCGCTGGCTCGCAGATGAGCAAGCGTGCCACAACCGTCCTTCGTGTGCCTTCATGCTGCAATGGTAACGATATTGTGTTGCCATTGCAGCATGAAGGCACTCACGGCACTCAACACGCTCGCAGACCTCTGCACCTCGCAGAGGGGGATGCTCACCACGGCGCAGGCACGCGGCCTCTACAGTCGACAAGATGACGCTCTCGAGGCTGCCCCGCCACGAGCAGCTCGAGCCCGTCAGGCGCGGCGTGTACCGCGTGGCGGCTGCCCACGCAGGAGGCAGAGCCGCGACGTTCGACCGCGCCGTAAAGAGAGCCGCGAGGGCAACGGGCAAGGACATCGGCGCGACCTACAGGGAGGCTCTGCGCGACAGGTTCCTATGTAGGGTCTGGTCGACCACTAGTGACCTTCTTGCAATCACCAATGCGTCTGGAGCATACTATGCGAGTCATATTCGTCAATGGAGCGAAACTCGAAAGGCGTGTCGTTGGCAGGCACGCCATGCTTCGGCAGGGCACGGTACTAGAGCCCGTCTTTGGGCACAACCGGTTCGTAGCTCGTGCCCATACCATCGGGCATCAAGCGACGAATGTCTGCCGTCAGGGGCAGACAAGGCCACTATCTGAGGGCCTGAGCGCAGAATCACCTCGCTCCTCCGACACGCGGAGAGTACCGCACGAGATCCAGAAACACCACACTGTCAGCAGCCACACGCGCCTCGTCTACCTCTCCACGCCCGACGCGCTGCGGCTCCTCGCGGACGGGAACGGGCGCGACGAGATCCACCTCGAGCGCTTAGGCCAGGTGGAGGACGAGTGGGGCGCGCTCCGACCGCGCATCATCTTTGTGGTGAGTTCGGACTTCAACGACAACCTCAACGCCCTGCTCTCGATCATGATGTGGCAGGCCATCTGCCTGTCCATGTCCACGGCCGACACCCGAAACTCGGGAAAGCTGCCAAGGCCGGTCTCCCTCGTCTTCGACGAGTTCAAGAACATAGGCAAGATCGGCTCGTTCGTCCAGACCATCGCAGTGGTGCGCAGCCGCAACATCGACGTCGCCATCATGCTGCAGAACGCATCGCAACTAGAAGAGGTTTACGGCAAGGAGGGAGCGGCGACCATACGCGGCAACTGCGCAACCACCGTCTACCTCGGGGACGAGCGCGACTTCGCCACCGCCAAGCAAATCAGCGAGGGGACTGGCAAGGAGACCTTCTACAAGTACGACTGGTCGCGCCAGGGCTCGGGAATCGGCGTCACGAGCACCCGCCAGCGCAACTCAATCGAACGCGACGTCTACGACCCCAACGAGGTCTCGACGCTGTCCGCCACCAAGGTGCTCGTGCTCATCGGCGACAAGCAGCCCATCGTGGACGACTAGAGCCTCGTGTGGGAGCACCGCAACTACGATTCCACCTACATGGGCATGGAGCCCGAGAGGGCATTCGACTACCTCGCCTGGAAGCGTGCGGGCCGTCCCATGGGAGATGACCTCGCAAGCTGGGAGTCCGCCCACTTAGACGCCGTCGTGCCCATACGTCGCGCCAACCAGCTCGCCGTGTGCCAGCTCAAGCTGGCACTGCACAAGATGGCGGAGTGGCTCGTCGAGGCCGACGTGCGCTCGACGCTCGGGCCGTAGGAGGCGTCGACCGCCCTCGAGCTTTTGGGGTAGTGGGTGCGCCGATGGACCTGACAATGCCGCCGTAGGAGGGAAAAGGCCGCCCATGGCCACTAGGGGAGCCGGCACCGCTTGCGCGGATCTCCATGCCGACATCCCAGCCACGGGCGGAGCGACGAAAAGGACGGACCAGAAGGCTCGCCTCTGGGACGAAATGGTAGCACACATGTGCCGCATGCGCCGTCGTTGCGCGTGCAGCAAGGGGGATTCTCCACCCTCGCGACGGAAAGGAGCCAAAGATGGAAACGACCATCGGACTCGCTCAGAGGAAGAGCGTCACGGACGAGGATGCCGCCTCGACCGTCACCACGCTCTGCCTGGGCACCTCGGAATGGACCGACATCGCCACCCTCACGGTGC
>CACXDP010000025.1 GCA_902766445.1 uncultured Coriobacteriaceae bacterium | reverse complement strand
CCCGCGATCCTCGCACGCAGCCATGGACGGCGAGACAGTCGGCCTCGACGACGTCTTCTCCAACGGAGCCGACTACCCCGGCGACCTGTCGCTCGACGCCAAGGAGGCCGTGAACTGCCGCTGCACGATGAATGTGGGGGTAGAGAGGCGGAAGCGCATGTACGGGGTGCGCTACGAGGACGCCATGGGTGTTGACATGGATTACGTCAATTCCGACGAATACGCCGAGAAATACCGTGGGATCACCGGCGATTCGGACATCGACACAAAGCCTCTCGAAGCCGCCCGCAGGGCTCTGGAGCTCAACAGTGACACAGACAACGAGAGCATGACTTTCATTGATATGGAGACCGGAGAGTCGAGAACCGTGGATAGCGACATTCCCGGAGGCATCAGCTACTCTCCTGACGTGATTGAGTTCATAGATCGTTTCAGGGATGGCGAGCCAAGGCTTGCTGTCGTGCACAACCATCCTAACGGAACGCCTCCGAGTGCAGACGACCTCTCTAAGATGTCTGAGAACAACTACGCCCGAGCCGTGGTCGCGGGTCATAACGGTCAGGTGTATACCTACGACTACCACGGTCCGGTGTTGGACGAGAAGTTGCGCGACTCTATTGCCGACAGAATCGCCCTTCTTTGTGAATATGGGTATGATGTGGATAGGGCGTTTGGCGAGATATTTCAGGAGTACGGTCTGTCATACGAATTGAGGTGAGGGTGTTAGTGAACAAGATTTCCGAGGCACTCAAAAGACCGGCGGGTGTAGAGGAGTGGACCTACCCGCTCGTCAGATTCAACGACTACCCAATAGAAGAGCAGCTTGAGTACGCACGCGAACACGCAGACTCTATTCTCTGGATGAAAGAGTCGCATCCCGATGCGTTCGCGGTTTTTCTTGATAGATATGGCCAGGAGTTTGCTGATGAGGTACTCGCCATCGCCACTCGATAGCACGTGTCGGACAACAATGGTCCCGTGGCCCCGCGAGGGGCCTTTTCCATGGCCAAAGGAGGAAAGCAATGCCGACGGAAGAGAAAGACCCGTACGCCCCTTTCTTCGGGACGGTGCACTGCCGGATCGCCCGAGGGGTCGACGGCGGCCCGGGGCCGTTCACGAGGCTGTGCGACGGCGTAGGGGCGAACGACGCCGCGAGATGGCTTCGCTCGGCCGACTCTCTGGTCGAGGACGTCCTCGACGGCGGAGGGCTGACGAAGAAGACGCGGAAGAGGCTCAAGCGCATCGCAGACTTCACAGGCAACGCCGCTCGAGCGCTTGACGGGCTGCGAGACGACACCAGCGCCATAAGGCTAGAGGAGTACCGCAGGGCCCACGGAGACCTCCCGCGCACGATCTCCACCATCAGTACAAGGACCGTGGCGACGGGGGGTCTTTCGAGGTCGGCGCGTTCGGGGTAGAATCGACGTACGGGGACCCGCGGGGTTCGTGCGGTACGACATGGAAGCGTTCGAATTCGCCGCCCGAGTGATCAGGGAGATGTGACGTGGGCAAATATGAGACCGACTTGTCTAGGATACTCATAGAGATGATGGAGAGAGGCGAGCTCACCGAGCTCACGGAGGAGGAGGCCGAGACGATGCATCGCCGCCGCTTCCCGCCCACGAGGGTCCGCCCGTTCTCCTTCCAGCACTGGACGTTCGACGTCCTCCACGAGGGGGAGTGGTACCGCATCGACGCGAAGGTGTCCGAGAGCGAGTTCTACGAGGACGTGCCCGCGGAGGTCCAGAGGATCGCCCACACGGCGATAAAGGCCGTGATCGACGCCGCCTTCGACGCCAAGAACGGAATCGGCGACGCGCCGACCACGATACTCCAGCACGTCGACCACACCGACGAGTACGAGGCCATCCTCCGCGGCGTCTTCGACGACGTGCGGTTCGTCGAGACCGACTTCTACCCCGGGCGCATCCTGGACTGACGGCGGCGCCCGGCCGGGCCTCGGCGACACGGACCAGATGCGCGAGAGAATCTGCGTTCAGCCTCGAAGCCTGCGTTTCATCCCAACCATAATACGTCGGTGGGTCTTCATGGCCGCCCGCGGAAAGAAGGACGCTCCTATCTATAGGGACACGCCCCCGTTCACACGTTCTCGGTGTCATGTTTCCAATCTGTAAACTACACACGGTTTCTCTTAAATATCCCCAAAGATGTTATTCTGAAAGGAAAAGAGGCCATATTTCAGTTTGAAGAGAAACCGTGTGTAGTATGGGGCCGGGTTTGAAGAGAAACCGTGTGTAGTTTGGGACCAGGTCGGACTGGGAGTTGTCCAGCCGAGGCGAACCGTGTGTAGTTTGGGGCCGGGCCGGACTGGGAGTTGCCCAGCCGAGGTGACACGCGTTCCGTTCACGCGGGCAGTTAGTACGCCCGGCGCTGGAGGCGAGCGTTGGCAGCGAAAAGTGCAAGCAGTAGGCTGTGGCGCCCCGTGCGCAGAAGCTGGGCAACAAGCCACGTCTTTGGGGCAATCTTCTTTCCCGAAGTCCGCAGCGTCAACAAAGCACGCGCCATTGCCGGCTCATGCGCCAGCAAATCAAGCTGCTCGCGTTTCTCGGCACGCGTCAGGTCACAGAATGGCAGGGTGAGCTGCTGCAAAAGACGGATGACGTAGGTGTCGACCACATACGCAGCCCAACGCAATGGGTCACGCTCCTCCACCCCATGCACCCGATTCACCTCGTCGTCGAGCCGCAGGCACATGCGTATGGAATCGAGCCGGTTCACCGAGAACTTTCGGCTCGTACTATGGACATAGCGCTCGCTCCAGCGGTAGTAGACCTGCGGATTCACCGCGATGTTGCCCGACGCCTTGAATACCTGGAGGTTGAACTGCATGTCTTCGTAGCCAAAGCGCATGTCCTCACAGAAGCGTATGCCATTCTTCTCGAGCATCTCGCGCCGGTACAAACCCGTCCACACGCCCCAGCCAAAGCCAGCAAGGTCAAAGTAGCGCCCGCCAATCGTCGCATCCGTAACGTCAAGCGCGGCTTTCCCCTCGCCAATGACCTCACGTCGCACGACCTCACCGTCGAGCACGATGAGATGCTCGCGCAAGAAACGCACCGCATCCTTCCGTCCCTTCTCAGCCACGCGAACGTTATCCTCGAGCAGGCCAGGCAGGTAGACGTCGTCGTTGTCGCAAAAGGCGACGTAGGTTCCGCGTGCCACGTCAAGTCCCGCGTTGCGGGCGTTACAGATGCCACCGTTTGGCTTGTGAATCACCCGCACCCGCTCATCTTTTTCGGCATAGCCATCGCAGACGGCGCCGCTTCCATCTGACGATCCATCATCCACCAAGATGAGCTCAAACGCGCGATACGACTGCGCGAGCACGGACTCAACAGCATGACTCACGTACTCTTCGGAGTTGTAAACCGGCATGATGACGCTGACGAGCGGCTCGTTCGCCATGGTCTATCGCCCCTCCATCACATTGACGCCATCACCGAAGTCAAGGACGCAAGGCGCGTGCGTGTGGCGATTCTCCGGCGCTGGCATCGACATATAGTCGCCAAAGACGATGCGCAAGAAGTCCTTGGGACTACCAGGCGCGTTGACCTCGACGCCTTCGAATTTGATGCGCGACGGCGGAAACATGATGCCATCCGCAAAGGGAAACGGCTTCGCGGCCGTGGGGTTGGCCCAAATCTTCGTACCATGCACGTCACCACACGCCTTCCAGAAGCGTCGCTCGAGCCGCTCGCGCGACGAGACCGCCCCGAGCACACCATGCGCCGCACGAAACCCCAGCGCAAAGAGCCAACGCGGCGAAAGCGATTCCAATATCGAGGGCTCTCCGTTACCTTGAAGGTAGAGCAGCTTCTGAATCGTCTGGGTGCGGCGCAAGCGTCCGATGCCCTCTGCACCCTCCTCGATCTCCACGTAGGGGAACACGTCCAAAAAGATGCACTCGTTGGCCCCCGTCGCCGCAAAGTCATCCTCGACGAAGCGCGTGCCGTCCTTGTAGAGCTTGCCAAACATTGGGGAGAAACCCTCGTCGGTCCGCGACCAATGAAACGACATTCCCTCAGGCAATACGTCCGAGGCAATCTCAGCAAGCTTGAGAAAATCCGGAAGCGGCATGCCAAGGTCAACGTCGTCATCCCAAGGAATGAACCCACCATGGCGCACGGCCCCCAGGCAGGTACCGCCATCGATGGCATAGGTAAGGCCCTGTTCCTCGCAAACCTTGTCGAAGGCCACGAGCATCTCGAGCTCGATGGCTTGCACGCGTTCGAGGACCCCGTCAGGATACGTTCTCATTATCATTCGCCTCACTCATCCCACGCAGCCATCATGCACGCATACATCTCTTCTAGGCCTACCGTCGCAGACCAGCCAAGCGAGCGTAGCTTCGATGTGTCGAGCCAAATCCGCCCGCTCACGGCATACCGCTTGGCAGCCTCCTCGTCCACCACGCGCGTGACGCGGGTATGCGATCCAAAGGCACCGGCCACCATCTGGGCCATTTCCCAGATGGAGCAGAAGGTCCCCTCGTTAGCCACGTTGTATGCCTCGCCAGCCTCGCCACGCACGGCAAGCAGCAGCAGAGCCGCCACGGCATCGGCCGTATACACGTACATGTTGCTCTTTGACCCGTCGGTAAGAAGCTCGATGTCGCGACCCTCACGGCAACAGCGCGCGAACTCGGCAAACACACGCCGATCGTCCGATGCGATGCCCGGACCAAATGACTGAGCCAGTCGCGCAACGCAGACCGACACGCCATGCTGCCTCGCATACGAGGCGCAGAGCGTCTCGGCCAACTGCTTGGCCTGCGGATAGCTACTCCGCACGTTCATGGCATCCAACTCACCACCGCAACGCTCGTCTAGCGGCTCTGGCCCGCCCGCCCCGTACACCTCCATGGAAGATACGAAGCACATCTTGGCCCCCATCGCACGTGCAAGCTCGAGCATAGAGCGCGTGCCCTCCACCGTGGCTAGGATCGTGTCTACGGGTCGCTCCACCATCAGGCGGCTGTCGGTATTGCTCGCGCAGTGAATGATGAAGTCGCAGGTCGCGACGTCAGGCACTTCGCCGGTCGCAGCATCCCACGTGACGAGCCGAACATCCCCAGCAGCAATCGCCTCTGCAAAGAGGGCCGTCGCCTTGGCAATGCTACGCACGGGTGCCACCACTCGGATGCGTGCATCGCAGAGCTCGTTGCGTCGAAGAAGCGCACGAACCACAAGCCCTCCGATGAGCCCGGTCGCCCCCGTCACCACCACTGTGGACCCGTCGAGCGAATCCCACGGCACACGCGCATCACTCGCAAGACCATGTACATCTTCAGAGTATCCCATGTTGCCTACCCCTCGTCCGCCGCCCACAACATGCGCTGGTCGCGAGCATCCATATAGCCCTTGAACGCATAGTAGTCCATGGGCGTCGTGACCTTGATGTTTTCCGCGGGACCCTCCACAGTATAAATACGGTAACCAAAGTTATCCATCATGCTCACCGAGTCGATGAATTCGTCCAAACCCTCACGCTGCGCCCTGAGATGTGCCCCGTAGAGCTCTTCCAGCCAAAACGCCTGTGGGGCACGAGCGAGACTCACCTCGCCGCGCGGGATGACCTGCGTGATGGCCCCCTCCTCATCCGTAAGCGTGATGGTCTCGATGGCGGGCGCCACCGTCGCGGTACAGCCGCGCGTACGGACGGACTCGACGCAAGCCGTGATGGTTCGCTCGTCGATAAGCGGGCGGACACCGTCGTGAACGAGCACAATGGCATCCTCGTCGCCGGGATGCAGCCCATGCAGGTAGTCGAGCCCTCGAAAGATTGACTCCTGGCCCGACACGCCACCGGCAACTACACCGATGGGCACATCGTAACGCCGTCGCGCGAGCACGTCACGCAGATACCCGATCCATGACTCGAGACAGACGACCACGACACCCGTGACCAGCGGATGCTCGGCGAAATGGGCGACGGTATAGTCAATGATGGGGCGACCTCCAAGCTCAAGAAACTGCTTGGGACGGGCACTGCCCCCCATGCGCCGACCGACGCCACCCGCAAAGATGAGCGCCTCGACCCGTCCGTCCTTATTTGCCCGCTGAGGCATATGTGACCCACCTCCATCCGCGTCACAGATCACATGTCAGATGGCTGCATTAGTATAGCAACTCACCCAAGGAACACCCTACCCACTTGCACGCCCAAAGTGGGCCCCTCGTGAGTTAGCCTTTGATGGGGCGAGCACCGACAGGACCATAGCTAGGGGAATCGACACCGCGATGCATAATGCGTACCATCTCACATCCGCCACGTTGACACCCACGGTCACAAAGAGGTTCCTCAACGTCACATGTGTTACGTACAACTCGAAGGACTTCGCACCAGCAGCAACAAGCAGCTTGCGTAACCATCGCTGGTCATACGAGCCATTTCGAGCCTTCGCTGCCTTGCAAGCCCACGTAGCGAGCACTATAAGCAAGATTCCATAGACACCCGTCACCAAGCGCTTGAAGGGATTCGATGTGAAGGCACACGCCACTTGCAAGGGGACGGACAGCACCAACGGTAACCCCGGCCACGCGGGCACCGCAGAGCCCTCGCAAGCAAGCTTGCCACACCACATGCCCACGACAAACACGGGGATCCTCAAAAGCGCAATCTCGACCTTCATGAAGTAGTCGGGATTCATGATAAAAAGCGCAACGCACATCGTCACATAAGCTCCGACCAGCACGCCGCAAGGCACCCCACGTCTGAAAACTTGATATATCGCTGGTGCCAGGAGGTATGCTCCCATGATGAAGGGCACGTACCAGACCGTTCGAACGCCCTGCGTCACAAAGGTAAGGAAGGAAAGGTCAGCAAAGAAGCTCGACAAGGGCAAACCAAGAAGCATCAAGTCCTTGATGGCCCAAAAGACCACTCCCACCACGAGATAGGGTACGACCACCCGCTTGACGCGCCTCGCATAGAACGTGGAAAGCCGTTGCCCCTTGCTGAGCGCATGCCATATCGAGAAGCCCGATAGGAACGCAAAGACATCAACACCGACGCTACCTATGAGCATATTCCACCCACGGGCGGTCAACGCAAGCGTCCCACCGCCCGACTTGTCTACCCCTTCAAAGTAATGAAACACGATGACACTGAGTATTGCCAAACCGTATAGCTCACCGCGAAACTTACGAATGTCATCCCAACCAATGGGTAGCCGCAAGCGTCGTCCCGGAATCATGCTTGCCTCACCTCCAAATGCAACGCACACATGTCACCGTCACACGATAAGACCCACGCTGACCGTCCACCAACTGGTAAGCAGCAGACAGGCCATGACGGAAAGAACCGCACCGTCGTAAAGCCCAGCGCGCACCCGACCGCGCAGGCCGAGCGAAGCTGGCCCAACAAACGCCAGCAACGGAAAGAGGAGCGGAAGCAGATAGCGTCGCTGCACGCCATGGATCGTGTCAAGCCCCACAGGCGTGAACTCGAAGTAAAGCGCCGTGACGATCATCACGAATACTCCCGCACAGAGCACGAGCGAAAGCACGCCGGGAAGCCAGCCCATGCGCTGCGAGCCATCCCGGTCAGTAAGCGTCGTCCAAACGAGGGCCACCCATGCGACGGCGGCAAAGCCCATGCCCGCACGCGGCAGGTAGCCGTAGTTGACGAGCAGACCCGGCGAAGCTTCGATGGAGAGAAAGCCCTGTACAAGGTTGACGCCTTCCACGTCCGCACCGCCATTCTCCATGCGCAGCGGAGGCAGGACGAACCTCAGAAAGGTCTGCGCGTACTCAACGGGATGCGAAAGGATGTAGGCAATCTGCCCAGAGGGGTTCACCTCACCGCCGCGCACATCACCAGTGCCGAAGTTGACAAGGAGCTTCGGCACGAGCCACACAGAAAAGGCGAGCACGGCCGCGCCTACGAGACCCACACGATACGCCCAGCCCAGTTTCGGGCTCGAGAAGCGCTCGAGAGGGATGAGCAGGCACAAAAACATAAGCGGGAAATACACGACGCGCGGCAGCATACCCACGAAGAGCGCCCCCAGCATCGCAAGAATGGTTGTTGGACGCACCTCCACCGATCCCTGCATCATGCCCGCAAGTGTCGCAAACCCATAGAGGCAGAGCGAAAAGAGCCAGTACGAGTACCCCAACTCAGCCGCCAAAAAGACCGACGTGGGCAGCAGCGCCACGACGGCATAGAGCATTTTTCGTTCTCTGAGCTTGCGCATACCCAGGTAGGTAACTACGGAGTAAAAGAGCGCCCCTGTCATCCGCATGAGCGTAAGCGTGTGCGAAAAGCTCACCCCAACCGCGTCGCATATCTTCATGACCAGCGCATAGGGCACGTATTCGATACCCGTCAGGTACCAGACGAGGGGCTTGTTGTTCTCCGTGGTATCGGCGGTAGCGCCGTCATTGGCATCCAGCGCTTCTTCGCGAGTATCGATCGCATGAAGAAGCCCGCCATCCTCCCCGAGCGGCTCGACATTGACGACCGAGCGATCGGATTCCGTGTAGTCGACGGGACCTTCCCAGTCGGCGAAATAGAGGATGTTGCGGTAGTGGGTGCCGACGTCCCAACCCATGGTGCGCACCGACATCGACCACGCAAAGAGCGTCGTCACGCAGAGCACGACGACGAGGTAGAGACGCTCGGGTTCCTCGACAAGCCAGTCGCGGCAGGTAACGAACACGCCCGCCAAGAAGCACGCAACGACAAAGAACGCGAACCAAAAGCGGTTGAACCATCCGCCGGAGCTGAAGGGACCGTGTAATTGCGCCGTCACGAAGCATAGGGCCACGCCCGCCGCACAGGACGCGAGCGCGACCAGTGCCAGCACGACCAAACGCTGACGATTGAAGCGCTGAACTTCGCCCACACGCACGTCGTCCGCAAAATGCTTGCCCCTCAACACCGGCATGCGCACCTCCCTCTTTCAAACTACGGAGCTCCCCGAGAACCGCGCACCTCGCGACTCTCGGGGAGCTCTGCAACAAGAACCTACCGCCCTGCGTACATGCGCTCGTAGTAGTCCTGATAGGCGCCGCTCGTGACGTGTTCCACCCACTCGGGATTATCGAGATACCAGCGGATAGTCTTGACGATGCCCTCCTCGTAAGGGGTCTCGGGATACCATCCGAGCTCGGCGCGAATCTTGTCAGGCGCCATGCCGTAGCGACGGTCATGACCAGCGCGGTCGGTAACGTAGGTGATGAGGTCCTCGTTGACCTGTTCGTCACCTGTGACCTTGGCAACCTCAGCTATGATTGTCTTTACAATGTAGATATTTGCCCGCTCGTTGTGACCGCCAATGTTGTAGACCTCGCCAAGTCGCCCGTCGCGTACCACCATGTCGATGGCCTTGCAGTGGTCGTCCACATAAAGCCAGTCGCGGACGTTGAGGCCATCGCCGTAGACGGGCAGCGCCTTGTGATGCAGGGCGTTGTTGATCATGAGCGGGATGAGCTTCTCGGGGAACTGGTAGGGACCGTAGTTGTTTGAGCAGCGCGTGATGACCGCCGGGAAGCCATACGTGTCGTGATACGCCTTGACGAAGAGGTCGGCCGAGCACTTTGACGCGGAATACGGGGAGTGCGGACAGAGCGGCGTGTCCTCGCGGAAATAGTCGGTGTGCTCTGGATCAGCCGGACTGCCGTCAGCGTTGAGCGCCTCGGGGATGGCCAGCGACCCATAGACCTCGTCGGTCCCCACCTGCAGGTAGCGATGCGCGCCAAAGCCACCCTTGCCGTCGTCCCATGCGGCGCGGCAGCAATTGAGCAGGTTGACGGTACCCATGACGTTGGTGTCGGCAAAGATGCCCGGGTTCTCGATGGAGCGGTCCACGTGAGACTCGGCCGCGAAGTTGATGACGTAGTCGGGATTGTGCTCGGTGAGCAGACCCGCCATGGCGTCCGCATCACGAATGTCGGCATGCACGAAGGTGTGCCGCGCATCACCTTCAAGGCTGCTCAGGTTCTCGAGGTTGCCCGCGTAGGTGAGCGCGTCCACGTTAATCACGCGCACATCCGCATGCTTGCGCAGCACGTAGAGAACGAAGTTCGATCCGATAAATCCGGCACCACCGGTCACGAGGTAGGTTGTCATGAACACTCCTTGTTCGTTGTCGTATGCAAGGCCAGTTTAGGGAACAATCCCTCACCCGTCACGCCAGTGATACAAAACCCACAGCGGGATCGTGGTCAACCCAGATAGTCAGCTAACGCCTCGCGCCAAGGACGCATGCCGTTGCCGATGGTCGCCTCGAGCTTTGCGTTACGCAAAGACGAGAATGCCGGGCGATCAGCCGACTCCGGATGCATGCGCTTCCAATCACTAGAACTACAGCGCTTCACAGAGCAAGACACGCCAGCAAGCTCAAATGACACCTCAGCGAGATCGGCCCACGAGCAAGTCCCCTCGTTGGTACAGTGCCAGATACCGAATTCGTCGGTGGCGGCGATGCGAACAAGCTCGCACGCAAGGTCAGTCGCTGAGGTGGGGTTACCCAGCTGATCGTCTACCACCGTCACCTCATCGAAACGGTCGGCAAGCGAGAGCATCGTCCGCACGAAGTTCTTGCCCTCGCCATAGAGCCACGCCGTTCGCACCACATGCGTACGCGGGTTGGCCGCCAAGGCTAGCCCCTCCCCCGCGAGCTTCGAGCGACCGTAGGCGGAGATAGGCGCGGGCACGTCCGTCTCCACACGCTCGCCTGGTTCGTTACCAGGAAACACGTAGTCTGTCGAGATATGCACCAACGTCGCGTCGCATGAGGCACAGGCACGCGCGAGGTTCATGGGGCCGAGGGCGTTTGCGGCAAAAGCCGCAGGGAAATTCGCCTCGCAGCCGTCCACGTTTGTGAAAGCCGCACAGTTGTAAACGACCTCATAAGGGCCATGCGTCGCAAACCAAGCATCAACCGATGCCGCATCGCTGATATCGAGGTCCTCAAGGTCAACCCAGTCAGCCCCATCAGGTCCAAGTCTTTCTTTGAGCGCTCGACCCAGCTGTCCGTTGCACCCTGTTACTAATATATGCATGCCCGTGGCCCCTTATACTCCAAAGCTCATATCCGGAACGAGCCGCCCTTCAGCAACTTTGCGCAGATGAGCGCCATAATCGCTCTTGCCGTAGCGCTCCGCGCACTCCATGAGCCGCTCGCGCGAAATCCAGCCATTGCCAAAGGCAATCTCCTCGGGTACCGAGACGGGCAAATCCTGCGCGCGCTCCACCGTGCGCACGAACTGCGACGCCTCAAAGAGGCTCTCCATCGTGCCGGTATCGAGCCAAGCGAAACCGCGCCCCAACGTGATGACGTTAAGGTCGCCGCGGCTGAGGTAGCGCGCGTTCAGGTCGGTAATCTCGTACTCGCCGCGCGCCGACGGTTTGACCTCCTTCGCCTCCGAAACTACACCTGCAGGATAGAAATACAGACCAGTGACGGCATAGTTGCTCTTTGGGTGGGTAGGCTTCTCCTCGATGGAGATGACGTTGAAGTCCGCATCGAATTCCACCACGCCGAAACGCTCGGGGTCGTCTACGTGATAGCCAAAGACCGTTGCCCGGCCCGCCTCAGCGGCCTTTGTCGCAGTTCTCAGGCGCTTGCCGAGGCCATTGCCAAAGAAGATGTTGTCGCCGAGGACCATGGCGCAAGGGCCATCGCCCACGAAGTCCTCGCCGATGACAAACGCCTGCGCAAGGCCGTCGGGTGAGGGCTGTTCGGTGTACGAGATGTGTACACCGAAGTCCCTACCATCGCCAAGCAGGCGCTCGAAGTTGGGCAGGTCCTGCGGAGTGGAAATCAACAGGATGTCGCGGATACCCGCAAGCATGAGCGTGGCAAGCGGGTAGTAGACCATGGGCTTGTTATATACCGGCAGCAACTGCTTGCTGGTAACGGTAGTGAGCGGGTAAAGCCTAGTACCGGAACCGCCGGCGAGAATGATGCCCTTCATAAAAAAGCCTTTCTGATAGCCTGCCGCTTGTGCCTATTTTATTATGACACTTCTAAGCGTGGCTTGCGTGTATTGATGAATCATCGAGGCCACGACAGCTCGTAAACCGTCGTGGCCTCGATGGTTAGGCGCTTAATCGCTTGTCACATCATGCAAAAGCGAATCAGAATACTGCTGGCATCACACGCTTAACGCCAGGCACGTGATCGCGCAGGATGCGCTCGATGCCCTCGCTCATGTCGAACGACGAGAGTGGGCAACCCGCGCAGGCTCCCTGCATCTCGAGCGTGACGGTACCCGTCTCATCTTCCACGTCGATAAGGGCTATGTCGCCGCCATCCGCTTGCAGACTCTGCCGGATGACGTTGAGCGTCGCCTCGAGGAGCTCGCGGTTGATTGTCTCGTTCTTTTCTTCCTCGGCCATGGGCACTCCCTTCTTAATTCCTAGTGACCCGAGGGATTATACCCCCGATTACATCGCTTTGTCGCGTCGGCATCGAGACATTGTGTG